>CAYHNM010000010.1:0-11321 GCA_964357985.1 uncultured Nitrospira sp.
CTTCCTTGACAGCGTATGGGGCGGCTCGTATGCTGACATTGTGTATTGAGCCTCATCACTTCCGATTCTTTCGGGAGGAACATCTCGATGTTGCTCCTCGATTCTGCCCGCTTCTTGCGGAACGTCTCCCCGCTCGCCGCCCTCGTGGCCTTCGGTATCATCCTCTACATCGGACCACAGGCTCATGCGGCCAACTCATCTGTGCTGGTCGCCACCTATGATGGCGTAATCAACCCTGTCACCGCTGAATATGTCCACGATGCGCTCGCCTCGGCGGAGAACACCAAGGCGCCTGCGCTCATCCTCCGCTTGAACACACCCGGCGGCCTCGACACCTCGATGCGGCTCATTATTCAGGATATCACCGGGGCCGCGATTCCGGTCATCGTCTATGTGTCGCCGTCGAGCGGACGGGCCGCCTCGGCCGGAGTGTTTATCACCATGGCTGCGCATATCGCGGCGATGGCGCCCGGCACGAATATCGGCGCCGCTCATCCTGTCGTCATGGGCGGCAGCGAGATGGACAAGACGATGAAGGAGAAGATCGAGAACGATTCGGTGGCCTACATCAAGCCGATCGCTGCGCAGCGTGGACGGAATGTGGCCTGGGCGGAAGATGCCGTTCGCAAAAGCCTGTCCGTGACGGAGCGCGAAGCCCTCACGTTGAAGATCATCGATCTAGTCGCTGAAGACGTCCCGGCGTTGCTGAAGCAACTGGACGGCCGGACGATCTCTCTACAGACCGGCCCGACGGTACTGCACACGGCAGATACAGCGGTCCGAGAATTCCCGATGGGACTTCGCCTGGAATTCCTCAAGACGCTCAGCGATCCCAACATCGCCTACTTGCTCATGACCATCGGCACGATCGGCATCATCGCCGAGCTATATAACCCTGGGGCGATTCTTCCGGGTGTCGTCGGCGCGATCAGCTTGATCCTGGCGTTCTATTCATTTCAGTCCCTTCCGGTGAACTATGCCGGCGTCCTGCTGTTTCTGCTGGGAATTCTGTTCTTCATCCTGGAAGCCAGCATGACGAGTTACGGTTTGCTGGGCATCGGCGGGGCAATCTCAATGCTGTTGGGATCCGTCATGCTGATCAAGACCGATGCGGAGTTCCTGCAGATTTCCTGGTCGGTCATCCTCCCCGTTGTCGCACTGGCCGCCGGCTTCTCGCTCTTTATGGTCGGCATGGGGGTCAAGGCAATGCGGCGCCGTCCGGTGACCGGCCGGGAGGAAATGGTCGGCCTGGTGGGGATTGTCAAAACGGCGCTGGCGCCCCACGGACAACTGGCGGTCCACGGCGAACTCTGGGAGGCCGTCAGCAAGCAGCCGCTTCAACCGGGCGACGAAGCTGAAATCATCAGGATGGACGGGTTGCGTTTACACGTACAACCCCTCTCCAAGCAGAAAGAGGTCTGAGATGAATTCGCTTATGAGTCCGTTTGCAATCCTGGTTCTCGGCGTCGTGCTGATGCTCATGGGATTCAACGTCCTCCGAGAGTACGAACGGGCCGTGATCTTCCGATGGGGCCGGCTCGCCCGCGGCCTCGTCGGCGGCAACGGGCCCGGCGTCGTGATCATCATTCCGTTTGTCGACAAGCTGGTCCGCGTCAGCCTGCGGACGGTCACGATGGACGTGCCGCCACAGGACGTCATCACCAAGGACAACGTCAGCGTCAAGGTGAACGCGGTCATCTACTTCAGAGTCGTGGACCAGGAGCGCGCCATCATCCAAGTGGAAGATTATCTCTACGCGACCTCCATGATGGCTCAGACTACCCTCCGCAGCGTGCTGGGGCAGAGCCAACTCGACGACCTACTGTCGAAGCGAGAGCAAATCAACGCCGATCTCCAGCGGATCATCGATCAACAGACGGAGCCGTGGGGTATCAAAGTCTCGGCCGTGGAAGTGAAGAACGTGGATCTCCCCCAGGAAATGCAGCGGGCCATCGCGCGGCAGGCGGAAGCGGAACGCGAACGGCGGGCGAAAGTCATTCATGCTGAAGGCGAATTCGAAGCCTCACGTCGCCTGGCCGACGCCGCCGACGTGATCAGCCGGAACCCGGCCGCGTTACAACTTCGGTATCTGCAAACCCTGGTCGAGATTGCGGCCGAGAAGAACTCGACCACGATCTTCCCGATCCCCATCGATACGCTTGCGCCGTTCTTGAAAAACTGGAGCAAAGAGACTGCCCCCTGAAGGAGGGGCCATGGTGCCATGAATCATTCCCCGGCACATGGCGGGCCGGCTTCACCGGCCCCTCCCCCTCGTCTCCCCTCCCTCACCAAACAATAGACCAGCCTCATACGGCACAGGAGCATGTCCCCATTTCTCACGCGTGGAACGACTCACCTGACGCAGTTTCAGAAATTGTTCCAGAAAGGATAGAGCCTCTGACGGTTGTCTTACCGTGAGGATTCTGTCGCCGCTCTGACGCCGTGCAGAAAGATAAGACTCTCCGCACGGCTCACGGCGGTTACTTCATTTTTCTGGGGTCTTGATACACCATGAGATGCGCATACGGGGTGCCTTCAAACATGATGTAGACACCGGAAGGGTTCGGGGCAATCGGCAGCTTCGTGCCGGCGGCGTCGAAGGGCCACATCAGCATCCAGTGAGGAGGCTCCGAGACATTCTTCGCCCCCTCCCCCGACATGACCACCTGCCCGCCTTTTTCAAAGTGCGAGCCGCCGCGGGCCATATAGGCGATCCCCGGAACCGTGTTCGTCGGCTTCGGCGCATTATTCATTAAGTCCGTCACCCATTGCTGCACAGCCGCGTCCATGCACATCGGATCCGGGGCCGGCAGGTTCATGACCGTAGGGATGCACGTGAAACCGTTGGCGCTCTTTCGCGCCTCCGTCAGCTTTCCATCCTCGCCGAAGACCATCACACCGGCGTCTTTCGAAATATGCGGCGGCGCCGCGCTCAATGCGAGGGCGGTCTGTTCCTGTACAGACATGGCTTTGACTGCCTTCACGGATGCCCCCTTCTTGGGTGGCTTATCTGCGGCGAGGATCACGACCGGCATCGCGAGACAACAGGCAATCATGCCGGCAAGTAACAACCGCTTACTCATCGCAACCTCCTAGGTTAAAGGAATCATGACGTACGGAGGAGATCATGGGGCGGACAGGGAACATACCGTCTATTGATGCAAGCCGCCACAGTGCAGCACGGCGATGAGCGCGCGGACTTGATCCTGGCCGCAGGATACGCAAGACCGACTTTCAACAGGTCCCGACGCGAGGCGAGCCGGTTCTTCCCGAGCGTCTCCCCTCCTCTTGATCCCCTCTGCCTTTCTGCCCCTCTTGCCCTACTGCTCATAATTCTCGACGATCTCCGGCGGGCGAATTTCCGCCTCGTTCGGATCAAGCCCGACGTCGCGAAGGGCGCGTCGCTGGCGCAAGAGATCCCAGCACTGATCCAGCTCGACCCGGACTTGCGCCAGCCGCTTCCGATCAGCTTTGGGATGCGCCCTGAGCTCGTGCAATCGGTGCTCTTCTTCGACCAGGCGCTGAATGTGATTGAGGACCGGCTGATCTTCGATTTGATTCTCCACGAGAACCTCCTCCAGCGCGGATGTAGTCGGTATGAATATAGTTTGATCGTACGCCCGCACCACCCTGCGGTCAATCGACGCTCCGGCCCATCCCCGATCTTGGCCGAAACGTCATCCTTCAATGCCAAAGCGGCAACCGCGCCTCACTCGCGGCCCAGTCGCTTGAGGAGCTCGGGTTTCCTCATACGACTGCCGTGATCATGAGCCTCGACGACTGGCAACAGGCCGGTCATCCGTTCGTGAAGTAGCGGCCGTACTGTCACTGCTTGAGCACGCATTTTTCGTACAAGTCTTTCAGCTTCGCCGTGGGATCGTATCGTGCTTTGAGTGCTCGGTAAGCTGGTTCGTTGTACAGCTGCCAGAATGCTTCGCGTGAATAATACGCATTCGAGTAGAGTGATTTTTTACCCTGCAGTTCCCGAACCTTGGCTTCGACTTTTCTATCGAAATACCCGTCCTCATGATCGGTGCTGACCGCGTCCCAGAATCCAAAGTTGATGTAGAGCTTCCCGTGAGTCATCGGGTACAGCGGATACAAGGCTGACGGATCATAGGCCATGACCGGACAAATCCATACCGGTGTGATGCCGATCTCGCGGTTAAAAAACCTGGCAAACTCCGCCGCATGCTCAAGCGGGATTTCGACGTCCTGAATCACGGCCTCCTGCCGACCGGTCAACGCTTTGGCCACTCGCTGCGCGAGGGGTGAACGGTTAAAACGGCTGCGCAGCTTCCAATACATCGTGGAACAGAGACGCTTCCTGCCCCAGAGCCACCTCACCACGGGATGCTGGACAAAGAAATGCTTTGAGCACCAGAACCAGTCGGTATCCCATCGCCACAGGTAGTCGTGGATCGTCAGATAATCGACGGCCTTCTGCTGGATCGATCGATAATAGATATGGCGATAGGTGTAATCGCTGAGCCATTCGGCCCGGTCGACACACTTGCCCGTCGTGAGATAAAGCTCGTGCGCCTCAAACATCGTACCGTCGACGAAATCCACCTGCCTGTCCTGGCACACAAGCTCCAGAGCGCGAAAATAGGTATCCAGATCTGAGTATCGCTCGTGCCGGAGCTTGACGAATTTCCTGACGGGAACAAGCAGCACTTTCACTTTGAGCGCATAGCCCAACGTGCCATAGGAGTTGGCAAAACCGAAAAACAGATCTTTGTGGCCATTGTCTTTGGTGGCAAGGACGACCGTGCCATCGGGCAGAAGGATGTCAATTTCAAGAATCGTTTCGTGCACAAAGCCATACGTGAACGAGGAGGACTCGATACCCACTCCAGCCAAAGCTCCGCCGATGGTAATCGACTTGAGCTGGGGAACGACGGCCGGCATCAACTGGAACGGCAGCGTTTCACGAACCAGGTCCTCGTAAGTCGTCATCCCTTCGACTTCGGCAACCCGCTCCTCTGGATCAATGCGAATCACCTGATTGAAGTGGCGCACATCCAACTTGTGCCGCGGCTCTGGGACTCGTTGCCGGAACAGATTGGAGGTCGTCTTTTCGAGGGCGAGGGATCCGGTCTGATTTGAAGCACGAAGGAATTGGGCGACTGCCTCCCGCTTTCGAACATACTCGTCAGGCAAAATCATGACCGTTACCGTACGGATTCATAACCACCCAACAGGCCATGCTTCGACATGACGATCTGCCAGAGATGGATGGTGCGGGCGCGGAACGCCCCCGCGAGCGACAGCAGATAGTAACGCCACATCCGGAAAAACCGCTCGTCGAAGGTGGAGTCCCATTCCCCCCGATGCCGATCGACATTCTCCTGCCATGCCAGCAGTGTGCGATCATAGTCGGGGCCGAAATTATGCCAGTCTTCCATGACGAAGAGTCCGTCCATCGCGGCGCCGAGTTGCGCGACCGAGGGCAGCATTCCGCCAGGGAAAATGTACTTATCGAACCAGGGATCGCCGATGGTGGTCGAGGCATTGTTCCCGATGCTATGGACCAACACCAAACCATGCGTCTTCACAGTCCGGTGAGCCACTTCCATGAGTGTGCGGTAATTCTTAAATCCCACGTGCTCGCAAATACCAATGGCGGCAACCTTGTCAAATTCCCCGCTGGCGTCACGATAGTCGCTGAGCCGGATTTCAACCGGAAGCCCGGCACACCACCGACGCGCATAGGCCACCTGCTGTTCGGAAATATTGTAGGCCACCACCGAACAGCCATAGTTGGCGGCAGCGAACCTGGCGAATCCTCCCCACCCGCAGCCCAGCTCCAGCACCCGTTCGCCCTTCTTGAGCTGCAGTTTGCGACAGATCAAATCCAGCTTGTGCTCCTGCGCCTCCGCCAGTGTGTGTGCCCGCTTCCAATAGGCACAGGTATATTGCATGCGCGGGCCGAGCATCTGTTCGTAAAACTCGTTGCTCAAGTCATAGTGGCCTTGCGCAACCCGTTTCGAGCGGTCCTTATCCTGCATGTTGAACAGGCGAGCCTTGAACGCGTTCAGGAGGAGATGCTTATCGTGCACGGCTTTGTCGAGTTCGGCAGAGTCAACCTTGAAAAAGAACTCGTCCAGTTGCACCGCGTCCCACCAGCCGTCCATGTAGGACTCCCCGAGGCCAAGCGAACCCTCAGCAAGAACGCGCTTATAGAATCGGTCATCGTGGACCAGGATATCCCCCGGCTGGGACCCGCCAAGTTGCACGTGGGCCCGCTCAAAGAATTCCTGAACCGTGTGCTGTGGATTCATATCGAGGCTCCTTGTTCATCCCGCCTCGTGGATGGGTTGCCGCGTCACGTCACACCGATACTGACTCGCCTGCAGCACGAGGGACCAGGAATGAGGGTACGAGAAGATTGACCGAGCGACTGAACACCCCCGGAGTCACCTAGTTGCCGGGAGCGTAGATCTTAGCCTTGATATGATCAGGAGGGGTTCGGAGATCCCACACCAGCCGGAACCAGGAGAGCAGGATCAAGAGATAATAGGAAAAGTCCACCTCCCACCAGCGCCATCCCTGATTGACCGACGACTGATAGTAGTGATGGTTGTTGTGCCAGCCTTCCCCGCAACAGAGGACCGCCAGGATGAAGCTATTCCGGCTTCCATCGCGGGAGTCATATCGCACGCGTCCGATGATGTGGGTCAGTGAGTTGATAAAGAAGGTGCAATGATAGAGCACGGTCGTGGAAATGAAGAATCCCCAGATGAGTCCCGGAAACCCCCATACCATAAAGATCAGCAGGGCATACAAGAACGGCGGCACATAGTGAAACCGGTTGAGGAGGCGCAACTCCGGATATTTTACCAAGTCCTTCACGACGGCGAACTCAGTCCGATCGTATTCGTTGGTCAAGAGCCATCCCACATGGGAGTACCAGAAGCCTCGCTGCACGGGGGAGTGGCGATCTTTTTCCTGGTCCGAGTGTTTGTGGTGATGCCGATGGTGGGCGGCCCACCACAGCACCCCCTTCTGCGCCGACGTCATGGCACACACGGCCAAGAGAAACTGAAAAACCCGGCCGGTCTTGTAGGAGCGATGGGAAAAGTAGCGGTGGTACCCTGCGGTGATGGCCAACATCCTCAGGTAATAGCTGGCAATGGCCAACACAACCATCTCAATACTGATTCCGGTCTGGATCGCCCACAGGCCCATCAGATGAACAAGAAAGAACGGGATCGCGGTGGCCCATTGAATGGTCTCCGACCCAGACTGAGAACTGATGGAATCGCCGGATCGTCTAGGCATAGATCGCTCTCATCGTTCACCGCCCTCTTCACACGTACGTGTAGGGTTAGAAACGTCGGCTGCGGGAAGCGGAGCTATTGTACTTTATCGCACGGAGTCTGAAAAGGAGGTAATTTCCAGGAAAGGAAAATATTTTGCCCTACCTAGGAGGCGGCTGAAACCGACCCGCTACCCATTTTGCTGTCCACATTTCGACAGCGACCGCACGCCGCTCACTCTGACCCCGGTTGTCCAACCTGCGGGATGAGGCCGCACACAAACCTTCCGTGACTGATCCAGCCGGAGAGCAGGCCGTGAACGGTACCATAATCCCCGCCCCAATGGGAGCGCCAACATATCGCTTGACCTCATCTGCCTACAAGCACAGTATGCTCATACGACGTTTCTGCCTCGCCGACTGCCTTATCAATCACGCGTCCCGCTCCTTCCTCACGCGATTGATGCTCCAGTCTCCGCCGCCCGAACGCCAGGAGCATTAGTATACTTTTCACGAAACACTGATGCGCCGCGCTTTCCACACAGGCCTTCGAGGCACAGAGGAGTCAGCCGAAGATTGAGAAACCTGGCCATGCTGATGCGAGAGAACAGGCTCATCCAGATAGACGTTCGCCGAAGATGACAGATCCATAAGGAGGCCTCGCGATGGCACAGCAAAGACCCATTACCGGTCGGATACTCGAATTCCTTGAAGGCTCAGCGGAATACGAGTTCGAGGCCTTGGTTGCGCGCTACCCTGAATTCACCTGGAACGAGTTCTTTCAAGAAGTCGGTCGCTTGAGTCGAGCGGGACAGATCATCATTACGAGAGGGGTAGGAATCTTCACCATCAAACAGGCGGCGGCGTGAGCATGTACCGGAGAGGATCCGACGCCAGGAGCAATGCTCCGGCGCAGAGCACGTCGGCATCCCCCTCCCCTCGCCATTCATCCGGCTGCGCGAATCGACCGGCTAATGTTGGGCATGACGGAACAGAGACGGGATTTCGCTCGCGCCCGGCTGTAGAATAGAGGCGTATCGAGTCGCTGTTCACTTCGAGGCGCGCATGGCAGCGGACAACCGGCCTCAGCGGAAACAGACCCCTCGCGAGCAGGCACTCAAACTCTTTCCCTGGATCTGCGCCCACTGCGGGCGCGAATTTGACGGCAAGAAACTCAGCCAGCTCACCGTCCATCATAAGGACCACAACCATCAGAATAATCCGCCTGACGGAAGTAACTGGGAATTACTCTGTCTCTATTGTCACGACAATGAACATCAGCGGCATCAAGTGACTGACGCGCCTGGTGAGGCGCCGACGAGCCAGACGCAGGATCGCCCTTCGACATTCACACCCTTCGCACGCTTCGCCGCCCTGCTGAAACGCACCAGCTAGTCCAATTGAAACAAGTGCCCTGCACACGGCGCATGTGCCACTCTGGAATACGGTGCTCTTTCACAGTCGAACAGCGCCACGACGGAATCTCCCTCTCGTACATCATCCATGTGATGAATACCCTTCCTTATATGCAGTAGACTGACCACGTCCAGTATCGCTACCACCTGAACCAACCCTTTGCCCTTGGAGTTCGCATGCCGCACGTGTTGATCATTCATGAAGTCGAGGGCTACCAGACCTGGAAAGCGATTTTCGACAAGGCATCCGGCATCAGAAAGGCTGCCGGAGAAATCAGCTATCAGCTTCTGCGATACGACACCGACGCTAACTGCATCGTGCACTTTTCAGAGTGGTCCTCCTTAGATCAGGCTCGTCGTTTCTTCGAGTCACCGGAGCTGGTTGAGATCAGAAAGAAGGCAGGAGTCAAAGCGCCGGATTTTCTCTATCTACACGAAATCGAGCGCGGCCTACTCTAAATAGGTATGGTTACGTCAATGCCCCCATCATGAGGCTACAACCAGGAGGGAATGGTCATGCGGTTTGTCAAAGTGAATGACGAGGAACGTGCCGGTGAGGTCGCAATTAATCTGGATCTCGTCCGCGAGGCCCACTTTGGAGGAGGATTACTGCATCTCTATTTTGAGCGCACCTCGTCCGCGCAGGATGACATAACGTTCACCGGCGAGAATGCTCAGAAAATCTGGGCCGCCATGGGATAGAGCGCGAAGCAGCGGGGAGTAGCGATAAATTCACGTTCACAATGGACCCGAGATACGCCCTGAGCCTGAGAGAAAGGCCTAACCCAGCCCTCGGCTCTCCGGTCAAGGACCGCTTAATGGTCAAAAACCTGACCGTGCTCGTTAGTAGCCCGACCCTACAACTCCCAATATTGCCTCACGGTCTCCCATCGCCCTAAACAGTTCAGGCCAGACCCCGCCTGTCATTCCCCATGTAACTACCTGAAAACGTTTTGATTTTAGCCATACAATCCGAACAGCCTCCCGCCGACCAACATTGGGAGAATAGCTAAACAGGCCTTCCTGTCCTGTGGTTTACGATAATTTTTCAAGTGCTACATTTAATAGTGAGTCCTTCGCTTATGCCTAAGAAATATGCATCTGCCATCGAGCCTCATTCTCACGCTCTCATTGCTACTGCCTGCCTCACTCGTGTGGGGTGGAGAGGGGGCGATGCCCGACCAAACTCTTGCGAAATGGAATGCGCTGTTTGCTGATCCCACGCCCCAGGCCGATCTCAAATCTGCCACCCCCGCCCTCTACCAAACCAGTCTCACCTCGACATACTTTGCCCCACCGCCCGCTGTGACTCCCACACGGCTGCAGACCCTGACACCGGAAACAGAACAGGCTCGCACCCATGGACTCCTCTCCTCGATCAACCTGCTCAACGGCCTGCTTGTGACAGAAGCGGAAATGGCTAAAAGTGAGGGCGGGGCGACCTGGCTACAGAACAAAATCCCCGGGGACACTCGGGAAGACGCATCCGGCCAGATGCTGCGTCTCGGCGTCACCGGCACGACGGGTCCGGTCCGATACGGCATTCTCTATCGTTCCGCCGGACAAGCCTTCATCAATGGGCCGGATCAGGCGATGCGTGAAGTCTGGGGGGAATGGAAGTCCGGACGGACAACGCTACGAAGTGCCGTAGGGCAACAATGGAATAACGTGACCGGCGACACCACGAGAAGCAGGCTGGGACAAACCTACGGCCGATTAGGACTCGCCTGGAAAAGTCCGGGGTTGTCTGAGTTCATGCTCACCTATTCGAATACAGGGATACGCAGTTCCGCGGATCCGCTCGGAGTGGCGCCACAACGAAGCCACACGCATACACTCGAAGGAGCCCTGGCCTATACCGGTGCCGCCTGGAATGCTCGTCTCGCCTCCGCCTATATTCTCGGCAACGATCTACAGCGCAGAGGAGCAGAAAATACCGTTCGCATGCAAACGTTCACCGCCGCGATTCGCCCATTGAACACTCTGACCATCACGCCGACGTTGGCATACCGAGAGGAACGGCAGGACTGGTCGGGCACCCGAATCGAATCACCTTCCGCATCCGTGGCGGTGCAGTACCGGCATAATCAGCGCGTCTGGCTCAGTGCGGCGGGCAACTACGCCAACATCCATTCAAGCGACGGACTGATCGACTCGCAACAAGTCGGCGGAAAGGGCATCCTTGCCTGGGACCTCCAGCGCTCGCAGGCCTGGGCAACTCTGCTGTCTTTCGAAGCCGGCTATAACCGCCTCACGAACAACGCGTCCTCATCGGCTAATGTCGAAGATATCTCCGGCATCATCAAGCTGATCCTGGCCGCTCACTAACCCCACTCGATCACCCTGGCCGATCGTACGGAGGGGTGGACCAAACCGACCCTGACCACGTAGAATGCGCGACCGGTTTTCATTGACGGCTCCGTCTCTGACGTTGCGGAGACACCGGCAGGGCTCATCTACTATTGCAATGACTATGAAGGGGTTGTCATGAGTGTGAAATGTGGAATCGTCGGGCTACCCAATGTGGGCAAGTCTACCTTGTTCAATGCGCTGACCAAGTCAGGTATCGCGGCGGAAAACTATCCGTTCTGTACGATCGAGCCGAATATCGGCATCGTGGAAGTGCCGGATACGCGCATGCAGGC
>CAYHNM010000010.1:11421-15065 GCA_964357985.1 uncultured Nitrospira sp.
CTGAAAGCAGTCCGCGCCGGCGAGAAAGACGCCGCAAAGCTGGGCGAGCTGATGGTCCAGGTCGCCGCCTGCCTGAATGAAGGCAAACCCGCGCGCACGATGAAATTGGACCCGGCGCAACGAACCTTATTGAAGCCGCTCTGCCTGCTCACGATGAAGCCGGTGATGTATGTGGCCAACGTCTCTGAAAAAGGCTTCACGAACAATCCCCTGCTGACCCGCGTGGAGGAATATGCCGCGAAAGAAGGCGCGCCGGTCGTGGCCATTTGCGCCGCGCTGGAATCAGAGATCGCCGTGCTCTCGGATGAAGAAAAGAAAGAGTTTCTCGCCGACACCGGCATGACCGAACCGGGTCTCAACCGCCTGATTCGCGCCGCTTATCAACTGTTGGGCTTACAGACTTACTTTACGGCCGGTGTCAAAGAAGTCCGCGCCTGGACCATTCATGTCGGCGATACCGCTCCGCAGGCCGCCGGTGTTATCCACGGCGACTTTGAAAAGGGCTTCATTCGCGCCGAGGTGATCGGTTACGACGACTATATTGCCTGCAAAGGAGAAGCGGGCGCGAAGGAGAAAGGCAAGATGCGGCTGGAAGGCAAGGAGTACGTCGTCCAAAACGGCGATGTCATGCACTTCCGGTTCAATGTCTAGCCCCGACCATGGATCAGCCGCCGCCCAAGTCTCATCCGCGCGATCCCTTGCATGGGATCACGCTGGAAATGATCGTCACCCAACTGGCCGAGCGCCATGGGTGGGAAGAACTAGGCCGGCGGCTCCCCGTCCGCTGCTTCCTCAACAACCCCAGCATCAAATCCAGCCTCACGTTTCTTCGCAAAACACCCTGGGCACGCGAGCGACTTGAACTGATGTACATCGTAGAGCGGACATGACCGACTCATCAAACCAGCATGCCCTGGCGATCGGCTAACACCCGTTTACAAGAAAGCTCGAACACACCATGGCCCCCAATGCCACCATCTTCAAAGCCACCCTGCATATCGCCGACATGGATCGGCACTACTATGAGGATCACACCGTCACGTTGGCGCGTCATCCGTCTGAGACCGATGAGCGCATGATGGTGAGACTGCTGGCCTTCGTACGACACGCACACGACGCCCTCATCTTCGGCCGCGGCATCGGCACGGAAGACGAGCCGGCGCTGTGGCAAAAAGATCTCACCGGTGCGATCGATCTCTGGATTGAGGTGGGTGAGCCCGATGAAAAGCTGATACGACAGGCCTGCGGTCGCGCAACCCGGATCGTCGTCTACTCCTACGGTGGAAAAGGAGCCGATCGGTGGTGGGAGAAAACCCGCACCACCCTCTCTCGTTGCACGAATTTGACCGTGATCAACATCCCCCAAGGCGAAAGCCGCGCGTTGGCTCAGCTGGCACAACGGAGCATGGATCTCCATTGCTCTATCCAGGACGGACAGATCTTGATGGGCGATGGCACCAATGCCGTGCAAATCGAGCTCGTCACCATTCATCCAGCCGCAACCTGACCCGCCTGAATAAAGTTCAGGCGTAGCGCAAGACACAGCGCTTCTCTCCGGCCCAACACCATCATCTTCTTCCGTATGACTCAGAATAGCGGTACGGCCACCCGGCCCTAGGCTCCCTCCTCCATACCCAGCTACACTACCTTTCAATTCTACTGGAGGTCAGTGATGAAGATTAAGGAGGCCGGTCCTTCGTCCAGCAAGCATGAACCGCCAGCCAATCCCCCTTGCACCCACAGTCGCATGGTCGAGGAGGAACGAACGTCCGACGGAAAAGAATCCGGTCGCCTGATCTGCAGAGAATGTGGAGCCCTGCTCCCTACTGCGGCTCCACCCAATACCTCGACGGACTGACCGGGCTGCTCTCCCCCCTCGCGCTTTTCTCATTCACACCGTGGCAGGATGCGTGCGCAAAGGGACTCGCCTCTTTCACTCGCAGAGTTTTCCTAGGCCTCACATTACACACATGATAGGCTTCCCCCACGATGCGTACCCTGCTCCATTGGCTCGCTCTCCCCTTCGCCCTAGTAGTTTTCCTTCTTCCTGACAGAGGAATTGCCGCCAGCTCACCCTATGTTCAGACCACAGATGGGCTTGATCTGAATCGGGTACGGTTTGCTATCTCCGCACCGCCTGAATTCACCGCTCAGTTAGCCCAGCGCGCCACAGCTCTCTTTGCCAAGGCCGGTCTTCCCCCTCTCCAATCAGATAGCCCACACATACCATCCATCGCCACACTCACGCTGACACTCGACCCTCAACCATTGAGAAGCGACTGCCTGGGACACCTCCTCTATGCCCCATCGCTCGCACTCACGGAACCAGTCCTCATCCCGAGAAACTCAGTCATCATGGACAATGTCACCTGGCTCGCCCACACAGGTGCTCAGGTACGGAAGTCCGTCACGATCGCCGACCTCGAGCATGACCTTGAAGAATTCATGTACCAGTTCATCGCAGACTACCGTGCGGCAAACGCCGGATCACATTCCTCGATACCCGGAACTGCCCCCGCAGCAACGGATCCAAACACCTCACATCCGGACTCTGCCACAACGGCTCCGGCAGCCCTTCACAGCGACTCCATGTTGAAAGCACTGCCCATCGATCAGCTTCAGATCTCCGTATCAGCTGGGCGATTCAGTCACACGCTCACGACCAGAGCCCTGCAACAATTCAACAATGCCGGACTTGCCCTCTCCCCCGGCCAGCATCACAATGGCCAACTCACACTCGGCGTGGAACTGATTCAGCAGCCTCTAGGGGACCGATGCGCGGGGAAAATCCTCTATGAGTCCGGCCTCTACCTTGTCGAACACATTCAGCTCACGCGCAACCCGCGAGTATCGATCTGGAGCGATACCTGGCTGCGTGAGACAACGCTGGTCGTTGCACCACGTTCACAAGAACAACTCGAGTCCGACCAGGATACCTTACTCCGACAGTTCATCAATTCCTTGAAGACGCACTGACCAGGGTGAGGTCCCTTCATTGCTTCCTCAGTAACTAGGATTTACAATTCTACAATTCACTCTCCTACCGCTATCAGCGCGCCGACGGAGAACCCTGGTGGAGTTGAAGTGATGAAGGAAAAGAAACGCATTCCCACGGATGGCGAGCCGATCCAATGGAAGAGTCCATTTGCAGCGTCGGGGAAGATCACGCTCCCACCGACCACGGCTGAGCAACCTCCACCCACGCATGCAGAACCAGCCCCAAAGAAACACCGCGGACGGGTGGATATCATCAGACAGACCGCTCATCGAGGGGGAAAGACCGTCACCGTGGTGACAGGTTTTGTCGGAATCAGCCAGGCTGAAAAAGAACGGCTCGCAAAGAGCATCCAGACAGCCTGTGGAGCTGGCGGTACAGTCAAAGAGGGACGGATTGAGATTCAGGGTGATCAGCGAGAGCTGATCGCACGCATATTAACGGACGCCGGATTTCGCCCGGTGTTTGCCGGCGGATAAACAGCATCCTCACTTCACACTGCCCCATAAAGAGTACGCCACGCTCTCACATAGAAAAGTCCACCGTGGGTGACACTCGCTCCAGCACATACTGAGGAAGAAATGGCGTCAGATCCTGCGGCTGCATGACGGACAAGAGCCGCTCGATCCGCTGTTCGTTGGGTCCCCCC
>CAYHNM010000011.1:0-14848 GCA_964357985.1 uncultured Nitrospira sp.
TTCCAGAAATGCTCGGCCCCGACCTCCACTTTGGTCGTCGTAAAAGGCGTGATATCGAACTTGCCGCGCGTGCCCATCCGGAAGCCGTACAGCTCATAGGGCTTCTCCGGCTGAGCCAACACCCCCGTCACTCCTTCGACGGCCGGCTCCCGTCCCTTCGACATATCCTGGCGAAGCGCCGTCAGATCACCCGATTCATGTTTCGTCTGCTGCCGCGCCAGATTGGCATGGTACAAGGCCAGATCGTTCTGCCCCAACCAGGCATAGGCTTTGGCCAGGCCCCGGTGGGCCTCGGCATTGCGCGGCTGCACATCCAATACCTTGTCGTACTGCGCGACAGCTTCCTGACTGGTTTCTTTGTGCCTGGCCAGATGCGTCGCATACCGCAGCCGCATCGCGGGATCGTTCTTTCGCTTCAGCCCCATGCGGTAATACTTCAACATATCCTTCTCGCGATAGGCGTAACGCGACCATTCCAACGCCCGCGCTTGGGCAAAGGCGATGTCGGCATCGTCGTCCCAGCGGGCGAGGTACCGGTCGAACTGCTCGATGGCCTTGTCTTTCAACCCCTGTTTTTCGTAGGCGATCCCCAGGCTTCGCATCGCTTCTCGATTGCCCGGATCACGCTCTACGACTTTTTCAAAGGCTTCGATAGCCGCCTTATAGTTTTCAATCTCCAGATTCGAGCGCCCCCTGGACATATACCAAGACTCCACAAAGTCATCGGCCCCCACAGGGACCGCCGCCCAGAACGTGAGGAACAACGCAATACTCAGCGCAAGGAACCGGGTACACCACATGCCTGACACCTTTCTATTTCTAAGAGACCGATTCATCGATAGGAGCTGCCTGCCGGATTCCGACCCGCCAGATCCAGAGCCATCGTCGTCGAATGTACAGGGGCTCACACCGCCCCCTCTCCTTACCCATCAACCAAGGAGCAGCGGACTCAGCAGGCCGCCCGAAGAAGAGCACGCCCATGCCATGGGAGGAACAATCGCGTACCAGCCCCCACTGTTTGGCGTGACCGATCTGAATTCGCACGGGAACCAGACAACCACGGCGGGGAATCCGCCGCCGTCTCGTGACAGGCGCCTTCAACGACCGGCAGAATCCGGCAAACAAATGTCCGGCCATCAACAACGGACTGCGTACGCGCGCGTCATGCGCACGCTCCCAGGTCGCCGGATCGCCGAACAGGTTTATCACGAGCCACTGCCGCTGCGCTGCCTGCACATCCAGAAATTCCGCCCCGCAGCGAATCCGCTTTCCAGGAAGTGCCTCGTGATACAGCACCCGCGCCCGCCAGATCATCGGCGTCCGTCCCTGCAGCGTCACAGCAAATTCTCCGGGGATCGGATCCGCCGAAGCCGTAAGAAACGACAGGCCGGACAGACTCAGGTCATCCGTGACCGTCGAGAACTGCAACCCCTGAGCCTCCACCATGCAGTCGATGCGCCGGCTGATTCGTTCCTCCCCACGCCGCTGCGGCCGCTCCCAGGCCATGCTCAACCCGATGAGCAGCGTCACCAGATTCACCCCGGCCCAGCTGAGATTGAAGAAGTAGGCGTCTTTTTCGATTCCGAAAAACCAGAACTCCCACAGGCCTTTCGCGATCGCCCCCATGGTAATCACCGTGGCAACCAGCAGACTCGACGACGACCGCCAATCGAACGTCCGGCGCGCCGACGTGATCCCCTTCGGGGTGACCTTGAATCCCAGCCGCTTCGGCAGAAACAGATCGAACATCGAGCGAAAGAGCGGGAACGCGACCGTCGCCTCATAGGTCGACGACCAGAGCAGCCGCGGCCATCCCGGCAGCATCACCGAGGAGAGTAACGGCAGCATCAGCATAAACGGCAGCACATAGGCCAGCAGGATCGAGACGTCGGACAGGATCGGGTGGAGATGAAACAATAAAAAATAGAGCGGCGTAATCCAGAACACGACGCGAGCCAGGGGAAATAGGAAATAATATAACGAAGCGAAGTAGCCCACCCGATGCCGCAACGACAGGCCGCGACAGAAGAGCGGATTGTCCTTCACGAAGATTTGCAGACATCCCAACATCCAGCGCCGTCGTTGCACAATGTACGACGAGAGGTTCTCCGCCGTCAGCCCCACTGCGAGATCCTTATCGACGAAGGCGGATTTCCATCCCTTGGCATGGAGGTGCTGGCTGGTATGGATGTCCTCGGTAATGCTCATCAGATTGAACCCGTTTACCTCCTGAATCGCCGTCCGCCGGAAAACGGCTCCGCTCCCCCCGAAGAATGCCCCTCCCCAATGGTGCCGCCCTCCCTGAATGGCATGATTGAACAGATCCTGCTCATTGGGAATCCCGACTCCGGTGCCGAGCGCCCGCTGAAAAATGTCCTGATTGTAGAAATGATGGGGCGTCTGGACGAACCCCATGCGTGGGTCGGCAAAGTATGGGACCGTTTCTCTCAGGAATGTCGAGACCGGAATATGATCGGTGTCGAACACGACGATCAGTTCGCCGTCCGTCCGGGACAAGGCCTGATTCAAATTGCCGGCTTTGGCATGACGCTTCGGCCCCTGGAAATAGGTCGCTCCATACCGCTCGGCGAGAACCCGCACCTCCTCACGATGGCTATCGTCCAGGACAAAGATCCGCTTCTTGCCATATGCAATCGCCTCGGCGCCGATCAAGGTCTTCTCAAGAATCTCGCAGGACTCGGAATAGATCGGGATCAACAGATCGACCGAAGGCTGAAATTCCGCCGGCACGAGGGGTGCGCCCGCCGTTACCGGTTTCCGCGTTACCCCTACCTGGACAAGGAGGAGCGCGACCGTCGAAAAGGCATAGAGTTCGGCGAACCAGAGCGACAGGCTGATGAACGGCCCACCGGCCTCGACCCAATTCAACGTCTCATGCGCACGCCAGTCGAGATACCGTACGCAAAGCGCAAACCCGCAGGCCAGAAATGCCACCTTCAAGACCCAGTGCCATCGTGCCAGGAGAAAGAGAACCAGCGTCACGGCCACCAGCTCCCAGGCGAAATGCGCGGAGAATCCCGCCACATCGAACGGCCGCAAAAACGCGAAATACTCGTCGTATCGCCGTACATGATCCAGCTCGACGGCCCGATCGAACCACAGCCAGTTATGCAGATAATAGGGCGTGCCCTTGCCGGCCAACGCATTGGCATGGAGCAGCGGGAGCTTGAGCTCGGACAACCGCCGGGCCAGTTCCGGCAGTTCCTGAGAAGCCAGCGCGTGCACCGTCGCATACAGCGGCAGCCCTTCCAGCGTCGAACGTGACTCCCCCGAAACCGTGTAGCGAGCGACGAACCTCCCTCGCGCCGTCCACTCAACCCAGAAGAAGCCCAACATCTTCTCACGCAGCGCAGCTTCTGAGCGACCGAACCACTTGGCATCCAGCGCCACGCGCCAGAACAGCGGGAACGCATCGTAACTGAACTCCGCCGCCGGTCCGGACGTGGGATGGGTCAGCACAAACCGGCCGGAGGTTTTGTCGAGATAGATCAGTTCGGGCGGGAGCGAGACCTGTTGGACATCGTAGAGCCAATGCAGAACGGCGTAGGAACTCTCGATCAACTTCCGCCACTGATGCCGTTGATCGACTGACGCAAACACTTCGTAGGCATAGGGCGCGAGATACGCTACATGGATCGTTGGATAGGCTTCATGTACCGCCCAGTTCCCCGCCGTGACATAGGAACCGGTACTCAGATGCAGCACCTCCAGATCCCAGATGGAAGAAAGAATCGCGAGGGCCTCCTGCTCGTAGCGAGGGATATCGAACCGGCGCGATGCGAGGATGAGGGCCAGCGCAATATCCGTGTCGGCATCGGTCGCGGTATCTGACGACAGGACCTTGCCTTTCCACTTCCAGGCAAAGAGCTTGTCCGGCCTGACCTGCAGATACGCTTGCGTCCAACGCCACACCTCGTCAAACGCGCGGCGATCGTTCGACCAGACCGCCCGCAACATCGCATAGCCCTGGCCTTCGGAGGTCGTGACACCCTGTTCATCGAGACTGATCACCCGCCCGTCGCGGATGTAGATCTGCCGATAGAAACTCCAGAGGGCGGAGAGATCGTCCTGTTGCCGGATCAACCGGTCGCTGGACGTGGTCGAGGGCTTGGCATCAGCCGCGGCACCGAGGGGAAACAGCAGGCAGAACAGACAGAGCAGGACAATCTTGGTGAACCGGTGACTGAACATATTTCAAATTGAATCAAACCCCGGCAAAGGAAGGCGCGGCAAGCCTTTTCAGCCGCCCAAGGCCAGCGTCAATGTACGGTGGCGACAGTGCGGAAGGCAACAGCGGACGTGGGCAGCAATACAGCAACGGCTAGGCCAGCGAGCCGGGTCAGACTTCGATCCGGTGATGGATCGTGTAGCGGCCGGAAAAGTGTTCTCCGGGGGACAGGCGCTTCAAGCCCCATTCAGAATGGTTGAAGGCATCCGACGCGCAGGTCATCGGCTCGATGGCGAACGCGCGGCGCGGGGCATCGGCAATCGCATCGCCCGTGTACACCACAATGGCGGAGAAGGAACGGTCCATCGTCACATCGATCACCCGACCGCTCCCGGCATGACGGAGCGAGGCCGTGGCCATCCCCTCCGCATCACGATCAAGCTGCATATAGCAATGATTGAACCGCTTCTGGCCGATCCGGCGAAAGACACGGCAATCCCACTCGGTGCCTGCTGCGGAGAGGATCTTTCCCGTCGGCGTCAGCTTGTCGTTGAATTCCAGAAAACCCGCGCCGGGAATCCTGGCCTCGGCTTCGTCGATCAACGTGGTGCCCACCGTGAAATAGGGATGGAACCCGACTCCGACCGGCGCGGGGCGCGTGCCGGCATTCCGCACGTCAAACAAGCAGGACAATCCCTTGTCGTCTAAACCATAGGTCACTTGAATCGTGAGTGAAAACGGATAACCCTTGCTGCCGTACTGCTCAGCCTCAAGATGAATGTCGAACAGGACGCAGTTCGCCTCGGCACGGGATACCCGCCACGGCAACGTCCGGACAAATCCGTGAATCGCATTCGGACCTTCTTTATCGTTGCGTTCGAGCTGGAAGTTTTCGCCATCGAATGTATAGCGGCCCCCGGCGATGCGACCGGGAAACGGAATCAGCACATCCCCCTGCCCACCCTTCTTCTGGCTGCCGCCCGAATAACCCCAGACGATATCGACCTCTTTGCCGCCGGCCTCTATCAGAAAATACCGGCGCAAGGATGCGCCCCAGGGCGAGACCACCGCCCGTTGGTTGCCGAAGGACAGCATGAGCTCTGTATCGGGAGTCGTCGTGTTCGTCATGGGACCGGAGTATAGCATCGAGACCGGCTGGGCTCGCACCAGAGTGTAATTTTTACGCAAAGACTTTCCCGCGGCCAGAGACCATATTCCATTTAGGACCGGCAACAGGCAAAATGTAAGGGATGTGAGGCGTCATCGAAACCGGCTGAGGAATCGCAGAGATGTGGGTTGTCTATATCGTCGAATGCGCCGACCGGAGTCTCTACACCGGCATCACCAACGATCTGGAGCAACGCATGGCTGCCCACCGCGCCGGCAAAGGCGCCAAGTACACCAAACACCGCCGACCGTTGACGCTCCGATATACCGAAGCGGTAGATTCAAAAGGAGCCGCATTGCGACGGGAAGCGGCGATCAAATCCTTCGACCGGGCAGCCAAGCTGACGCTCATTGACTCATACAAAAAACAGGCAGTGAGCCGGACATGATCCACGCCGGTCCCTAGGTGGCCGACCTCACCGCCTTTAGGCTCTAGCCGGTGTGCTTCTGCCATGGCATAGTGCCTGACCGACTTTACCCAGGAGCGTGTACATGCCGCACTTACTCTCGCTTGCCAAGATCATCCAGTCGCTGCTGGAGCCGGGATCGGTCGTACCGGCCCGCCTGCGCGATCGCCTGAATGAAGAAACGGCCCAAGCAGTGGAGCGAGCCCTGCGCGCCCTCTCGGAAGTGGCCATGCAGCAACACCACCAGGCGCGGGCCTCAGATACCTACACAGCCATCCAGGAGGAGCAGGACACCCTCCTCGCCGAGATCGCGATTCACACACGAGCCGTCAGATCGGATCTTACCCTCACGCCCCAGGAAGCCGTCCGCCGGATTCTCTTGATCGTGGGATTTGCCAGAACTGTTCTGGATAATGATCCGCAGCTCGAAGAACAGTTGGGGCCCGGCGTCGACGCGTTCTTTGAGAAGTTGGACCGGGTGGAATTCAGAGACGGGACCGGCAGCTGAACACAGGGACCCGCCGGGGTTCACCGCCGCAAAAGGCTGCGTGATTTCTCCCGGGAAAACCGGTATCCTTTCTAACCAACGCTGGCACAATATTCCAGCCGGCACAAGGAAGGGAATCCATGAGCTCGACACCCGGTCTCAGCACCACCACACAGTTCCGCAACCTCCTCCTCTCCGACCAGCTGGAATTCATCTGTGAAGCCCACAACGGCCTGAGCGCCAAGATCGTCCAAGAAGCCGGCTTCAAGGGCATCTGGGCCAGCGGTCTGTCGATCTCAGCCCAATTCGGCGTGCGCGACAACAACGAGGCGAGCTGGACCCAAGTCCTTGAAACGCTCGAGTTCATGTCCGACGCCACGACGATTCCCATTCTCCTCGACGGCGACACCGGCTACGGCAACTTCAACAATATGCAACGCCTCGTCCGTAAGCTGGAGCAGCGCAAGATTGCCGCGGTGTGCATCGAAGACAAGCTCTTCCCCAAAACGAACAGCTTCATCAAGGGCGACGCCCAGCCCATGGCGGACATGCACGAGTTCTGCGGCAAGATCAAAGCCGGCAAAGACGCCCAGAGCGACCCGAACTTTTCCATCATCGCCCGGGTCGAGGCCTTCATCTGCGGCTGGGGGCTCGCCGAAGCGCTGCGCCGCGCCGAAGCCTATCGCCAGGCCGGCGCCGACGGCATCCTGATCCACAGCGCCCTGGCCGTGCCCGATGAAATCCTGGCGTTCAAGCAGGAATGGGGCAATCGCTGCCCGGTCGTCATCGTCCCGACGAAATACTACGCCACGCCGACCGATGTCTTTCGGCAGCACAACTTTTCGATTGTTATATGGGCCAATCACCTGCTCCGCAGCTCCGTCACGGCCATGCAGAAAACTGCGCGCACGCTCAAGGAGCAGGAACACCTGCTCTCCATCGAGGACAAGGTCGCGCCGGTGTCGGAAATCTTCCGGCTGCAGAATGCCGCGGAACTACAGGAAGCCGAAGACCGCTACCTGCCCAAAGGCGCCGAAGATACCTGCGCCATCGTCCTGGCCGCTTCACGCGGCAGCGAATTGGGCGAACTCACCGAACACCAGCCCAAGACCATGGTCAAGGTCCAGGGCACGCCCATCCTCGCCCGCATCGCCGACGCCTACAACGCCGTCGGGGTCAAAGACATTGTCGTCGTCCGGGGCTACAAAAAAGAAACCGTGAATCTCCCGAATCTCACCTACGTCGACAACGACGACTATGCCAGCACCGGCGAGCTCGCCTCCCTGCTCAAGGCCCTGCAGTCGCGCAAAGGCCGCGCCCAACAAACCCTCATTTCCTATGGCGACGTACTCTTCAACACCTACATTCCCCAATCCCTCTGCCAGGAACCGGATGACTGCGTGATCTTCCTCGACAGCAATTGGCGGGAACAGAGTCGCTATGCCCGGCTCGGCGGCTTTGCCGAATGCAGCATCCCCAACTCCCGACGGGCATTCAACGCCAAGGTCTACCTCACGAAACTCGGCAATGAGATTCCCGAAGCCAATACCCACGGCGTCTGGATGGGCTTCCTCAAAGTCTCGCCGGCCGCCGCCACGCTCATCACCACCATCATCACAGAACTGCTCGCACAACCCGGCAACCGCAAAGCGACCATCCCCCAGTTGATCCAGGAGCTGCTCACACGCCGACAGCCCATCCGCGTCCTCTACACCGTCGGGCACTGGCTCGACATCAATAGCCTAGAAGATGTGGTGCAGGCGGGAGAGTTTTAAGCGACATCCAACGCTCGCGAGCCGAAAACGATCTACCTGAATGCACGACGGGCTTCGCCGCTCAACGGCGTGACAGTCCACTCTGCATAAGAGCGGCCTTCTCCCCAAAAAGACCGGCTGCTATCGTACGCTCCACCGTCCTAATACCCACAGCGCTCCTTCCCGGCCTTCGTTCTCGCATGCTCCTTGACCACGCGACTCAGGGCTCTGTTATCGCGGAAGATACATGACAGGATCATTTTGAATACACCTTCACATCTTCTCCAACATGATGTTCGGCGTGAGCTGAACAATTGCTGGCAATTCATCACAAGTCCAGGCGGCACGGAACTCGCTTTCTGTAGAGACCATGAGAGAGCCATACACATCGAAACGATGCCGGAACTTCATGAACGGCACCTCACCCCTTCGTGGCACCATGGCGATTGATGTTCAGGTGTCCATGAAGCAACCAAGGAGGCACTTATGACATCCTCCGGAAAGATGCTCAGGGCAGTCCTCATGTCAACTTTCGGATTGGGCATCGTCGGCCTTAGTGGACCGAGCTTTGCTGCGACGGGAGAAGCAGCCGTGAGCCTGCCCATCGAAATCGTGGCAGACTATGTCCATGCGGTCATTGAGGCAGACCGTGAAGTGTACACCAAGCATGTCGTTGAACGAATGCAGACTAAAGGGATAGTCGTGGCCTCGGAAAACTGGGAGCAGAAGAACACGCTGCCTCTCCCGGCTCAATTCCTGATGGAGTCGGGCCGCACCATGGCCAAGAAAGGGGTCGGCATCCAGTATCGATTGATCAGCCTCTGGCCGATCAACAAGAAGAATGCCGCTTCCAGCGAGTTCGAGAAGACCGGCTTAGGGACCGTTCTCACCCATCCGACCAAGCCCTATACTGGATTTGTGAAGGAAGGAGGAGCCCGGTACTTTCAGGCCGTCTATCCGGATCTCGCAATCACTCAGGCCTGCATCGGTTGCCATAACGCCCATCCTGACAGCCCGAAACGGGACTTCAAGATCAACGATGTCATGGGGGCCATCGTGATCAATATTCCCGTGAAATAATCGGGTGCGCGCAGGACCCCTCCCTCGCAATACCGAACCATCTTGCGGGCCGATCCCGAGGACCGCAAGATGGTTCGAGGCTCACCAGTACCGCCTCAATTACGACCAGGAACCCGTTTGCCCAAGGGAAACAGAAAAACCGGATGCTGGAATGAGTCCTTCCACACTCCCTCCCGAATGGCCTACGGAGCTTTTTGCTTCACGACGATCGCGCGGAGGAGCGATTCGAGCTTGGCCCTGGCGTCCTGACTCGACCCGTTCGTCGTTAGGGACGCATGCAAGTCGATCCAGGTTCCCGCCTGCACCCAGTGCGCATGGAGGTGAGAGTTGGTGATGTTGGGAACCGCGCGCTCATAGGCAATCGTCTCCCAGCTTCCCAGACGGCCGAACACGACGCGCTGCGCATCAGGAAGTCCGTTCTTCTTCGACACCGTGACCTCGTCCGCCCAGATTTTCTGGAGACCGGGAAAGGCCTGGTCGGACTCGAACCATCCGGAAATGATCACCTGCTTGGCGTCGTCCCGGAAATGAAAGTAGCGCGGGTTGGTGGTGGATCCTCCGATCGCGCTGTTCGTGAGCGACAAGCCGCCAAGGGGAAGGCGCATGACCAGGCGGCTCGCCGGAACCGTGAGCACATGGGCCTGCTCGGTTGAGGTAATCTGCAGCGCATCGGGACGAACCGGGCTATCTTTCGTCCCCGGCACAGCCGTCTGCCTGGTGGAGTGAACCGCCCCCTCCAACATCGCGGTCGCCTCGACATTCACCGGATCCGCCGCATCTTGCGACAGGATCGTGAACGACACCAGCAAATCTCCCACCCGCAGCATCCCCTGTTTCATCCGCTTGAATTCGCCCGGCTTCGGGGCCCGATCGGTCACCGCGTAGTGGTAGCCCATGCCGGTCGTGCCTTTCATCTCCTGCACGGCGATGTCGGTTTCAAGCGCCTGCGCTTTGGCCTGCGCCGCCGCCTGCTCCACCTTCTTTCTAATGTCCGCAGCGACAGGAAGCACCGCCCCGGAACGGTCCGACCAGATGGGCGTAAGCAACACGCGAAACGCCGTACCGTTTGACGGAACGAAGGCAATCGTCGGTGGAAGACCGTTCGGCGGCTGCGTGACGTTGTCTTTCCAGGATACGGGCACATTGAGCTGCAGACTGCCGTGCTGACCCAGCGCATAGTCCCGTGAAGCCGTCGCTTCGGCAAACGCAGTGGCTGCCGTCAGCACGACCCCGAGCACCATCACACATCGAATCACCGTGAAACGCATCACCCTACCTCCAAGAAATCAGAAGCATCTGCCACCCACGCCGGGCCGGAGCAACAGTACACGAGATCGCACACGAAACCCACTCCTTCAGTTCGCCCCAAACTCGGCCCCCATCACAATACGATGGCTCGCTACGTAGAGGACAGAACAGGTTAAGGGCAAAAGAAGACGTACGCGACTGAAGAGTCGCATGAACGAAGCTGCTGAGGCTAATGGAATATCCGACCAGTTGCGGGTTCCTGATTACTCCACCTGAGGAAGGTCCTCAATCCACAAAACACGGCTCCCATAGAAGCCCCCCGTCAGCGAGGAATAGAACTTACGATCTGCCGTGACCATCACACCGTCAATCGCTTCGGCCAAGGCAAGATAGAGACAATCGTACAGACTTCGTTGCGTATCCAACGCCAGCTGATAGGCCGCGGGAAAGAGCCGCTCATCGGCATGCCGCTGAAGCGGGAGATACTTCAACTCCTTCAGGATCGCATCGCCTTCATCCCGAGTAAGCTCCCCTCGACGAATCCTTTTGGTCAGCACATTGCCAAACTCCAACGTCATCAACGCGGGTACGTGCAGACGGTAGCGCGGAGGGCACAACCGAAGTGCCGCCTCCGAATGGATCTCCGGAAGGAACCACTTAATCGCCACGCTCGCATCGACCACATAACGATTCACCGGTCACGATCCTCACGGATCAGCGCGGCGCTGTCACTGAACTTCCGTCCTGATTTCGCCAATCGCTTCCGCAATCCTTCAATCCGCTTCCAGGCCCCCTCGTAGTCGGGGACTGCGTCTTCGAGAATCGTCTTCACTTCAGATTGCAGAGACCGGCCATGCTCCTTCGCCCGCTTCTTCAAACGATCGACAATTTTGTCATCCAGTTGCCGAACAAGCACCTGCGCCATACACACCTCCCGGATCCCACGATTGATAGCAGAACGATAGCAGACGGCTACTCCACGGTCAACACGCTGAGCCATTGGCAAGCTGAAAGGTTGCTCATGCAACGGCGCTCCGCCGAAAATGATCGGATAGTGCAGCTGATACCGGGGATAAATCCGGCTATAGGAAAGCGACGCCACCACGACCTCCGTGCCGGCGAATTGTACCGAGACTGGCACGGCGGCGGTATCCTACCTAGCAGGGCAAACCTCTTCCCACTTGTGAACGGCAAGAAGCGATGAGCGAAACGGTTAGGACTCAATCGAGGGGGGAAAATGCCGGATACGGCGATGGTGAGCAACCACCGATTGAAAACTACCCCGTGCCTGTACGACAATCGCCACATCATTCAAATCGGCGAAAGGACACGTTCATGGAAACACCTCTGCTCGAGACACCACCCGACAATGCGGTCCACAGCTTTGTCCCGCTCGGCTACATCGCGGCCTACGATGCGCCGCTGAATTGCGATTTCGCCTTCCTCGCCTACAAGGAAACAGACAAGGATTCAGGCAACTGGCGGGTGCGCATACGCTCGACGCAGACGGTGGGAGCCGTCTTTGAAGCCCCGATGATTGCGAACAAGGCGCGGGAAACCGGAGCCCAAGGAAAACCGTTTTTCCTCTGGGGGTACAAGCTCGAACCCAGCGCAACGGATCAGCGCCAGATCGAGTTTCGCGTCTATCAGGAAGGCGGGACACCGAAAGAACTGGAAATCTTCGTCCGGCTGAGACAGTTCGACCAGAGCGCAGACACACCGCAGAGCCTCCGCGTTCCGTGGCCGGCGTAACCACAGGCCACACGCAATGATCCTTTCGCGGGCTTCAGCAACCAGCGGAACGTCGCCCCATCGGGATAATGCAGATCGTCTACCCGCCACGTCGTGCCCGATAATTGAAGCCGATACTCGACCACTTTGTAGCAGCCTTTCTCATCGAACCGCACCGGCACCGTCGCGCGCGAGCCCGCACGCAGGACGGTACCCAACGTAAAGCCTGACGGATACTCCTGTGAATCGGTAAAGGGATCGCCGTTGATCACCGGCGCCTCATCACGAGGAACAGGTCGGAAAAACGTTGAAGCAGCAACGGAGCAGCTCAAAATTGACTTACCCCCATGACTCCAGTAGGCTTTCATCATGACAATCGCGACAAGCCATCCATACATTGTCTGTACCGAGGAGATTCTCCACGGGGCCCCTATCATATCGGGTAGCCGCACTCCGGTGCGCGCAATCGCCGAGCTCTGGAAATTCGGCATCGCCCCTGAAGAAATCATCGGACGTCTCCCGCACCTCACATTGGCCCAGGTCTTCGATGCCCTGAGTTACTATCAGGAACATCGCGAGGCGATCGACGAAGACATCCGTCGGAATCGCGTACCGGCCGAGAAAATTCATCCCCGCCTCCAGTGACCGAGCCCTCGCTCTTCATCCGGTTATACCTCGACGAAGATGTGTCGGTTTTTCTTGCTCAACTGCTGCGCCCCCACGGTTTCGAGGTACTGACCACGCGGGAGGCGCAGAATCTTGGATCCTCCGATGCAGCACAACTGCAATTTGCAACAGCCCGCCAGTTCACCATCCTCACCCACAATCGTTGCGACTTCGAACAGCTGCACGAATCAGCGCTCCGGGAGCGTCGGCTCCATGCAGGCATTCTCATTGCCAACCGCCGCGCCTCAGACTTCGAACTCGCCAGACGAATCATGACCGTGCTCGATACATTCACCGCCGAAGAAGTCGCCAATCAACTCCTCTACCTTTAGGAGAGTCTTCCGGGACAATTCAAAGCGTGAGCGTCCACAGCACGGAGTCCTCCCTCTACTTCACGCGACGGCTGACCTAGCTTCATGAAGAACATAGGCGCTTCCGGATTTCGCATGGGCACATGAACGAGGCAACACACTCGGATGGATGGCAGCCATCTCTTTCCGCCCCTCCTTCGTCAGGAGGGACGCGGGGAGGTCGAAGTCCGGAACTGACTATAGGGGCACGCGGATTCGCCACGAGCCCAACGCCGATACTGAGGCTTTCTACCCCACCATCCCTCCCCTGACAAAGGGGAGGCAGGAGAGAAAGCGCAAACACCATACGCTGAAGGTCGAGAGGCTTGGCCCAGACGAAATCCGGAAGCGCCGGAAACTATATTCCAGGCGACTACAACTAGGCCCGCATTCTGAAACCACACCCCGTCCCTTCCACCGTTGATCGTCCCGGCTTGACCACGGTCTGCTCGCGATCTACATTGATCGTGTACACAGGAGGATGCCGTAGGAACCGTCAACGTCAAAGAAATGCGGCGCCAGCTCAAAACATTACTCGACCGCGTTGAAGCCGGAGAGACCATCACCATTACCCGCCGTGGAGCCGTGGTCGCCAAGTTAGTACCACCGGCAAAGCACCCCAAACGCCTGCCGTCACTCGCGGCCCTACGCCGCAAGATCAGGCCGAAAGGCCGCCCACTAAGCAGTGCCGTTCAGCAAGCTAGGACTGAAGAACATGCGTGACGATCTAGGTCGATCCTCCCTCGGCCTCCCCGTTAAACTGCTTACCATCACCCCGCGCCGCTAACCTCAAGCACAGGGCTGGTTCACGTTGACACCTCAGTTTCATAGTATTTACGGCGCTTCCGGAAATGGAGTGGGTCAAGAGCCTGGCACTCGGTCTCCTGCGTCGCGTTCCCTTTTCCGGGGCCTCCCCTTCGTAAGGGGAGGGAGGTGGGGTCGAGTCTTCGCAGGCCGGCGCACGCTCACGTGTGCTGCGCGGGTCCGTATGGCCCCCACGTCTTCGACCTCCCCTGGCCCCTCCTTACGAAGGAGGGGGGGCGCGGAGAGCATCACGCCGAGGGTGCGAAATCGTTCTCTTACCCACGGGAAACCCGGAAGCGCCGTATTTACTATCTCAAGCTTCGGATTCGCGTCATTTCAGCCAGAGATATGAGCCCGAAGGAACGGAGAGCCTATCATGCAGAAACTCAAAAAGAGACCAACGTTCAAGAGTGACGAACAGGAAGCTGATTTTGGGGCATCGCATGACTCCACCGGATATATCAACTACGCCAAGAGCCAACGCGTGGTCTTTCCCCGTCTCAAGCCCTCGACCGAAACCATCTCGCTCCGGCTGCCGAAATCCCTACTCGATCAACTGAAAACCTTGGCCAATAAACGCGACGTGCCCTACCAGACACTGCTCAAACTGTTCGTCCTCGAACGCGTCGAAGCGGAGCTCCACCGCAAGGCCGCGAAAGCCTCATAAGCACGCGCCTCGACATCGCATAACACTGATCGCGACTGAAGGAGAATAAAAGGGGTCGGGAGTCTTTTCTTGACAGCCACGTGCCGATTTCAGTACAAGCTTCCGTATGCCACGCCGTCCACGCCTCGCAGCGGGAGACCTCGCCTATCACGTCTTGAACCGTCGCGTGGGACGGCTGCCGCTCTTTGAGAAGCTCGCTGACTACGCCGCCTTTGAGAAGATTCTCGCCGAAGCCCAGGCCAGACCAAGATCCGCATCGCCGCCTATTGCCTCATGCCCAATCACTGGCATCTTCTCT
>CAYHNM010000012.1:0-14181 GCA_964357985.1 uncultured Nitrospira sp.
TGTTACGAAGCGCGTCGGGATGGAGATTGTGTAAGTGGTGCCGAGGGACAGAATCGAACTGTCGACACCAGCCTTTTCAGGACGTGGTTGCACTTTGTAACGACCTGAAATTGCGTATGTCTTTTTGCCGTAGTGAGCGTGGGCAGCCAAATGGACCACCGGCCATTTTCAAATTAAATGTGCGGGGGGCGCGCACAATAGGACACGTAGCTCACCTGCGACCTGGTAGGTGAGTTCATTTGATGCGTCAACGAATCTCGCAAGGAGTTTACTTTAAGGCTATACCTGCGTGAAATTCAGTGTTCAGCTCTCCAACCGCGAGCCACTGTGGGTACAAATCAAGACCGATATCGATTAGGGGACGACTCAATCAGATTGTGCAGGATGGCAAGAAAGCATCGTCAAACATACCGAACGAGTTGGTTGTGGCTATCGAAGAAGTCGTCTGTTCTAGTTGAGACCCGCCTTGGAACGGGACCAACGGTACGTCTCAAGACGTTGCTGTTCCAGGTGGAGTATAATGAACGCTTCAATTGGCCACCATGATCGGACCGGAGTTGTGATCATGAGACACGGTCCCACCACAATCGCGCCGTCAGTGCTTCTCACTCACTTCCAGATCGACCTTTCTCGGAAGGGCGGTCAATCTCAGGAGGTGTCATCATGTCTATTTCCCAAACACTCAGAGCGTATCTTGATCGTGAACGGGTGCGGTATGACGTGCTGCCCCACCCGGAGGCGTATCGTGCCGCGGCTATCGCTCAGACGCTCCATGCCCCGGAGAAGGAGATGGCCAAGGTCGTGATCGTGAAGGTGGATGAGCGGTTCGTCATGACGGTGTTGCCGGCGAGTTGGAACGTGGATCTCCATCGCCTCCGAGAGGTCTTTGTCACCAACCATGTGAGGCTCGCGACCGAGGATGAGTTCAAAGGCCTGTTTCCCGACTGCGAGGTAGGGGCCATGCCGCCCTTCGGCATCCTCTATGGGCTTTCTGTCTATGTTGATCAGTCGCTCTCCGAGGACGAGCAGATTATCTTTGAAGCCGGCACCCATTCGGACGCGATTCGCTTGCGGTACCGGGATTTTGCCGCGCTCGTTTTTCCGGTGGTGACGGAGTTCCATCGCTCACCCTCAGAAGTCTGGTGACGTATGATGCCACAACATCTCGCCACAGCAGTTCCTCAGGGAAACAGTAGTCGCTCGCGAATTTTAATTGCCGTCGATGATTCGGAGCATGCTGCCCAGGCACTGGGCTATGTGGGCACCCTGCTGCGTGAGGCTCGCGACGTGCAGGTCACCCTGTTTCACGTGCTGAAACCGATGCCGCGCGAACTTCTGGAACATGGCGGATCCGAAGATCCCGCGGAGGAAATTCGCCTGGCGGAGGAGTTGCGCCGGGATCAGGTAAACTGGGTCCGCACAGAAAGCGTGATGGAGTCCCCGATTTTAATGAGCGCGCTGGAGCTGTTCGGGAAGACCGGATTTCCTCTGGATCGTGTCACGCTGAAGGTTGGCTACGAAGACAATGTCGCACATACTATTCTTGACGAAGCGCGCATCGGCGGCTACGGCACCATCGTGGTGAGCCGCCACGGCTCGAACGGGACGAAACGGTTTTTCGACGGAGGTGTTACGGAGCAATTGCTGCGAGACGCATCCGGCTTCACGTTGTGGGTCGTGGCATAACTGAACGGGTAACGTCCCGGCCTTCACCCTGAATCAGTGAGCCCTTCGTGAGGAAGCTCATTGATCTGCGACCGGAGAGAGGCGGTGACGACTGAAAGCCGAACGGCCCTTTCTTAACGGGAAGACGTGATGGAGGATCGTTCAGACGCGATCGGGGGAAGCCGATTTACGGGAGGATGACGGCCTCGTCCGGATAGCCCAGCTCTCGGAGTATCTCCTTGGCGGGGAGCGTACACCGCCCGTCTCCATCGGCAACTTCAAGACCCCCAGTAAGATGCCTCTGTGCAACTTCCTGGTGCAGTCTGAAGCCGCCGGGGTGTCGTAACTCAGTGTCCACGAATTCGGTGGTAGCTCACGCCGCCTTCTTTTTCAGGTCAACCCGGCGTACAATTAATTTATGAGTGATGTTCGCTCGAAAGAGCAGCAAGCCGAGCGTCTTGCGCACATGCTCGATGATATATTGCGCCTGCCGGGAACCCGCATGAGAATGGGGGTGGATCCGCTGCTTGGCCTCATCCCGGTCGTCGGCGACGCCATCGCGACCGTCGGTGGGGCGGTCATCCTGGTGATGGCACGACAACTCCATGTGCCATGGAGTCTGCTGGCCCCAATGGCGTACAACCTGTGCAAGAACGGTCTGCTCGGTTCGGTGCCTTTTGCCGGAGACGCCTACTCCTTCTATTTCAAAAGTAACGCCGTGAATACCGCGCTCATCCTTCATGCCGTTCAACACGGGGAAAAGGGGGCCTGCTCCCTGGTGACTCATCCATTAACGATTCAGGATGTGTTAGGTCTCGCAGTCCTGATCGTTCCGACCATTGCGCTGGTCGCCTCTGTGAGTTGGTGGTTCTGGGATCACAACATTTCGTACCTCTCCATCTTATTCCCCCGTTTCTACCAGCGTTGGGACGGATGAGGAACAGATCGCATTTGGCCGGCTGATCGCGAATCAAGACAGATGCTCCCGTCTTTCCGTGAGTCAGGGCGGCATGGCGGTGGCGCTTCCCTCGATAAGGTGAGCGCTGCATGCCTTCTTCAGCGCATTCCATGGTCTCTCAGAATACATAACTCACGGGCGACCTGAGGAGAGGAGGAAGGTGCCGTAACTCCTTCAGGCCGCCCGTGGCCGGCGCTTATGACGCCGACGACCGTTATGTGATTGTGGTACCGGAGAGACCCGCGCGGACTGAAGGCGTAAGTCTGTTCGACGTGGATAATGATCTCCCCTTATGCGAGGAGAGCTTCGTATGTCAGCTTTCTGTCTCTCGATCGGTCTAGTCTTGTTCTCTGATTCCCGTACGCGGGAACGGCGTGACCGTCGAAGATGTGGCTGACATCCCAGCCTCACAACTCGCCTTCAATCCGGCGGGCCTTCGGGTCCGGTGGACCGAGGTCTTTCATCAGCGACCTCCTCTCTGAGGGTGAGAGCACGGACACTTTCTTCATACCCCCGCTTCCATCTTCCTGTCAATGTGGGACTTCCTCCTCGTAGGTAGGCGCATTGATCGGTTTTGCCATGGGGCGTATATTAATTTGATACGCAACCGCCTTTTCTTTCTGCAGGTGGTGGCCATGGTCCTCCGAGGAGTACAGCCCCAACGGTGTGGCCGGGCCAGGTGTAACTTCGTTCTCGCTCAATCTCTTCCTCACGATCTAGCCTGGGAATACGGTCGTGCAAATCGTTCCCTCGGACTCGCGCAAGATGTTGCGTCGCGCGCCTGTCGCGCAACCAGTCGCCCGATGCCGAAAGGACATTCTCTATGTACCCGGTCATTGCCCTGATCGTCTTGACGCTATTCACCTGGATCGTCGCGATGTGGGCTTCGTGCGATGATGATAGCGAAGAGCCTCACGATGTGGAGAAACCGGAAAAGAGTTCCGATGAACACGATCATCGGAACGCGGCCTAAACGGATCGTCTCGCGCAGGTGTTGGAAGCGCTCGAGAAAGCGGGTTGCGTCATCGAGCGGGCTGGTCGTGCCGTTGCGCGGCCCGGCATCTGCCAAGAGCGTGAGTAAGATCGTGAGAACGACACGCGCATTCCCATCGGGAAAGGCTGAGTCAGTCGTGTGCCCTTCCCGCTCTTGACCGATGTGGTGCCGGGGCGTAAAGTAAAGACTCTTTCACGAGCCGCCTCATGCAGGAGGTGGTAGTCATGATCCTCCGTGGAATACAGATCCAACGGTGTGGGGATGGCAAGTGCGGCCTCCTCTCCGATCAAACTCTTTCCAGCAATCTAGCCGAGTTGCAGCTTTCCGGTGTCTTTGCGCTCATCCGGATGAGTGTCTGCGACGGTGTGCGCTCTCTTTTCATCACCACTTCAAGCTGGGAGGTCTAGCACGTGTCCGACTGGAAGGACCGGAAACCAATTCATGCGAGTCGATCAAGATGGCGCGGGGTGCGCCGGCCACGCGCTGAATTGCCCGATTCCGAAAGGAGGTTGTTATGTCGTACCGCTTCAACACCATCGACGTCATCGTGGGTGTCGGCATGTGTGCGATCGTCTTCGGCGCCCTGTTGTTCTTTGTCGCTGCCAACGGCACCTTTCAGGCCGTCATCCCACAGCCCCTCTCGACTGAACAGCCCATTGGCCTTGAACTCGGCATGACCTGGCTCCAGCCGGCCCTGGGCCAAGCCATTGTCGACCAGGCGCTCTTCGAACGCCGGACCAATCAGCTCATGGCCCAATCTGCATCCGAATGGAACCGGGCGACCCTCGCTCACCAAGAGTTCCAATCGCTCCCTGGCGGTTCCTTGGGAGCCATCATGCGCCAGGCTGCGACAGTCCCAGCCGACCATATGGCCAGGATCCAGTACGTCATGGGGCGGGCGATTGTGAATTTCACCGCGCACGGCATTCGAAGTGGCGCGTTATCCGCAGATCAGCTCCGGTCGGATTACAACAGCCGCATGATCCGCGCAACTGAAGCCAGAGGGCAGCGCCTTGATCACGCATTCGCCTCCACCTGGCAGGCGACTCTTGGGCGCGGGATTGTGGATGCGATTCAGGACTACGGGAAGCGCGCTGCCGCAATCCAGGAGCAACTGGGGACAGCGCTCGTCCATATGACGCAGGCTCAAACAGGAGCGGAAGAAGTCCGGGCTGCGCAACAAGAGCAACTGGCGAGCCTCGTGATGGCTGCGGTTCGCACTGAGGCGCTGGCGGATCGTTTGACCCTATTGGCCGCCATCGAGTTTTTCCCTGAAGACACCGCGGTGGCCTTCACTGAATCGGCCTCCTGGCCGGAGATGCCGATGGGCTACTTGATTGCAGCCAGTCTCATGTTGGCGGCCGTCTTTTGGGGAGGACTCTCGCTGACTGCTCAGAGGAGAGAATCCAACGCTCTCACCGAGGTGAGACAGGACGCCGACAAGTGGGTGTATCGCATTGCGGCGTGAATGGGCCCCAAAAGGACTCGTGTGTCGCTTACACGAGGGTGTGATTTATGTCATGGGGATATTGGGGAATCGTGGGAGGTCTCCTGGCGATGGTGACGACCTTGTTCGTCTGCATAGGTATCCTGTATCCGCGGAGGAAGGGGATATCGCAGGCAGCGGCAGGCGGGATCGATGACTCGCATGCGGCGGACACGCAAGCCGCAGCCAGTTACCGTCGGGCTGCTTAGGTGGTCTGCGCTAGGACTGGATGGCTCTCGTTATTGTTGCCAGTGAGGTGTCTTATGGTCGAGATCATCGGTCTCGGAACGATGGTTGCGCTCGTGTGGCTGATCGCCTGGTCGATGGCGGGCGAAAGCGAGTCTGAAAAGCGGCGGGTTGCGAAGGCTCGCGAGAGCGCTCGCTTCACCGAACCCGGCGCACGCGACGTTCAAACCAGGCGTGCCGCCTGATCCCAGCGATGTGTGCGTTCCCGTCGATACGGAAGGGGGGCAGGCCGAAGCCGAACATTCTGGAGCGCCTGATGACGCGTGTTGTCCTCTCGACGGCATGGGTTCCGTGGCATTTTGCCAGAGGGTTTGCGCGATCGCTGTCTGCATTGATGCGGAGGCTGTACCACATCGACCGTCTGGAGGGAGCCGGTCAAGATCGGGACTTCAAGCCCGAGGCAACCGATCGGGCGATCGCCCGATCGGAAGAGTATTATCGCATGGTCTGGAACCATTCCCTTCACCCGGGCTTGCTCGTCGATCGCAAGGGAACAATTCTGGATCTGAATCGGCGCGGCGAGATCAAATTCTGGCAACCGGCCGCTCGTCTGCTCGGCACGCCGGTGTACCTGCTGTTTCGCAGCGAGGATCAGCCTCGGTTGCAGGAGTTGTTGGCGGAGGTATTTGCCACCGGCAAGGAACGACCGGTCGGAGAATGGCAGGTGCCGGATCCGACGGGAGATTGCTTTGTGATGGAAGTCGATCTCGTCCCGCTCCTGAAGGACGGCGCGGTCGAGACGGTGATGGTGCAGTTGACCGATTGGACCGAGAAAAAGCAGCTGCAAGATCAATTGTTGAGATCGGAGCGGCTGGCCTCATTGAGTCAGTTCGCCTCCATGTTCGCGCACGACATCCGAAATCCCTTGGCCGGCGTCAAGAAGACGCTGGAACTGATGGGGCAGCGGGCGGAACTCCAGACGGATCCGGTGCGACGCTGGTGTGAAGACCTCCATTTCACCATCGAGCAATTACAGGGCATGATCAACGACATGCTGGATGTGTATCAGGAGCACTATTCCGGCCTGCCGCTCATTACCTCTTCGGTGTGTCTCAATGACCTGCTCCGTGAGGGGCTCCATCTGTTTCGACTGGAAGCCGAATCGCGAGAGATTACCTTCAATCTCCAGTTGCCTGATGCCCGTCTCATGCTCCAAGCCGATCGTCGGCGTCTTGAGCGGGTGTTGAGCAATCTGGTGCACAACGCGCTGAAATTCTCTCCCCGGCGAGGACGCATTACGGTGTCTGCCCGGAGCGAATCCGGCGGCAAGCCGATGCGCGCCGACGACGGCAGAGCCGGAGCGGGAGATTGTCTATCTATCTCGATCGAGGATGAAGGGCCCGGCATCGAACTCGATGTGCTGCCCCACATTTTTGAGATGTTCTTCCGTCATCAGGGCCGGCAGGACTGGCGGAGCGGTCGCGGGCTTGGCCTGTATTTCTGCCGACTCGTCGTTGAAGGCCATCACGGGTCGATCCATGCCGCCAATCGGCGCCATGGCGGCGCCATATTCCTGGTTGAGCTCCCGGTGGGGAACGAAAGCCATGTCCATCACCTTGCTCATTGCTGAGGACCAACGGCTCTTCAGGCAAAGTCTGCGGTTGCTGCTTGAACGAGAGCCGGATCTGATCGTGGTCGGTGAAGCCACGGACGGTCGTGAGGCCTTTGACGTGGCGATGAAACACAAGCCCGATATCGTGCTGATGGACGTCGACATGCCGAAACTCGACGGGATCACCGCGACCAAGCTGATTCACGCCTGCCTGCCTGACACGAACGTGCTGATGTTGTCGGTGCACGACGAGGACACACGGATTGTTGCGGCCGTGGAGGCCGGGGCCTTCGGCTATATTCTTAAGGATGCCGACCATGCCGAGTTCTTGCGCATCATCAGAGCCACGCATCGAGGTGAGCACGTGCTGTCTCCTTTCATGCCGGACCGATTCGCGCGGCGCGCCGTGGCGGCTGTCACAGAGGCGCGCGGCGGTGAACACAATGTCTTGTCCAGCCTCACGGAGCGGGAGCGAGAGATTCTTGCCTGTGCCGCGGCTGGTCGTGGCAATAAGGATATTGCCGATCAGCTGTGCGTCTCGGTGGATACCGTCAAAACCCATCTGCACCATATCTATCAGAAGCTGTCCGTGAACGGTCGCGTCGAAGCCGTGCTGCTCTATCTGCGCAACGCCTAGCATCTCCGTTCCGTCTTCCTCGTATCACCCGCGAGGTGGAGAGAAAATCCATCCTTTCGGCAATAGCCTCTTTCTCAGATGCCTTTTATAAATATAAGTATCGTTGCGGAGTGCCTTCCATGGTGCGAGATCACGGCCGTGATCGGCAACGAGCAGAAGGGGCTTAAGCGGAGAATCGCTTCTGACCCGGGCAGGAGAAGAGCAGTTACAGAAAGGAGGAGGCCATGAGGGATCCACGAATTCATGGCAGGATATGGGGAACGCTTCTCGCGGTTTGTATGATGGTCCTGCTGCTGACCAGTCCTGTGTTTGCCGCAGGAACCTGGGTCGATGAGATCTGGAATATGGTGGCTTTTGAGAAGGACACCTATCCGGAAGCCAACTTCGATCCGTATTTTGCGAAGCTCACGAAGATCCAGGTCGGTCTGGCCGGAGAGAATCAACAAGTTGTGAATAGGGAGATGGATCGTTTCCTCAAGATGCTGGCCAATCGTGCCTATGGCATTCACGATGTGGCCGCAGATGAAATTTACAACTTTGCGTTGACGGTGCGGCCGGTGGAAACAACTCCTGCTGCCGCAGCCATTGAGCTGAGCATCAACAGTGAACGGCCCATGTCGGTGCCGGACCATATGATCAACACCCCGTATGAGGGAGGACCGAAATGTCCGGCGGGGGGCTGTGACTATTGGGCGGACGACGTATTTGATCCCGGCGCTTCGTGAATGACTACCTCCGAGGCGGAGACCATCACCCGGATGGTGTAGGTCGATTCAACCTTTCAGGCAATAGTGTGGGTTTCCGCCTCGGCGTAGTATTCAACTATTGTACAGGATGAGTCACGAGTTTTGCAGGCAGTGGGAGAAGGCTCATTCTCATGATCGCATCTCCCGACAGGTCTGAGGTGTTTCTCGCCCCAGAGAGTCGGAAGGGGGGCACTATGAAAGCGATGATTGGAACCGTGCTTCTTGCGAGTGTGCTGGGGTGTTTCTTCGTGTTTGGCCAGGCCCTGGCGGAGACGACCTGGGCCGACGACATCGCCAATTCACTCGCCTTCTCGAAAACCAACTATCCCACGTCGAATTGGGAACCCTACAGTCAGAAGTTGGGCGTTGTGCAGGACGCGCTCCGACGAGGGGATCAGCGGATCATCAAGGCTGAAATGAGCAAATGGTTCAAGATGCTGCGGGCTCGCGACTATGGGATCAGCGACGTGGCGGCTGATGAGCTGTTCAACTTTTCGTTGATGGTAACGCCGACTCAGGAGTATGGCATTTCGGTTCCCGCTCCAGCGGGCGGGGGAAGCGATCTGGTGTACTGAGTGCTGTCTGAGCGCCGTGGGAGAGCGTTGCCCTTTCCTCTCCCACGGGAGATTCGTCCCTGTGATGGTGAAAAAGGGGGAAGGAAGGTGAGGACATGGTCAAGCATTGGATAATGAGTATGGCGGCCGTTCTGTTTCTTGTGACGCCGGTGGGTGCTGGAGAGCCATCGCAAGATATCATCATGGGCGGTGCGCACTATGGGTTCAGCGGAGTGATCAGCAAGATCGAGTCGGGGATGTTGTTTGTCCATACCGACAAGAGCTTGCAGGATCGGACGATCAGTCCGAACAAAGCGGACCGCGTGGGGCTGCATCAGGCAAAGGTTGGTGATACGGTGAATCTGCTCGTCGATTCGGGCAATGTGATGATCGATGTGTCGAGCACGGATCGCTTCTTCCCGGATCATCGGTTTGTCGTTGGGACGGTTCGGTATGCGGATCCGTTCTGGCAGGAGATTCAACTCTCTACACCGGATGGAGCCGCCACCTTTGAGGTGGATGCACTGGCTGGCACGAAACTGTCCGTACTGCCCGACGGAACGCCGGTCACGATTGAGCTGGATGCCGACAATGTGATGATTGACCTCCATCGAGGCCGATAGCCCTGAGGCGTTCGATGGCAGTGAGAGCGGCTTGACTTGACGAGAGGACAAACGTACGATTTTCTCAGCGCGGTGTCCGCTGGTTCTCTCCAGAATGGCCGGCGGACACCGGGTGTTTCTGTCGGCCGATATGACGATGTGTCGGAGACGACCGTATGTCGAGGCGTCTGGGATTACTCATCGTGGTTCTGCTCTTCCTCACCGCCATCCCTGCGGAAAGGGGAGGTGCAGTGTTGGTGAAGGAGACCGGATCGGACGCGGGAATCGCCTTTCAGACGATTCTCGAAGTGGAGCAGACGGCTCGTCTTCTCGCCATTCTTCTGGATTCCGGCCGGGCGGTCATCAATGAAAAACAGGCCCCCTTCGATGACCCCGGAATCTCCAATAAGGGGTTGGCTCCGGATGTCTTCGAACAACAATTAACCGACATGTTTCGCAGCCGGTCCGGGATTGATCTGCAGGACCTCAATGCGGCTCAGGTTCCCACTCAGGCCAAAAAGCTAATGAAGGAACTTGCCGTCATAAGTCGGCAAGTTGTGGCCGATGCGCAGCCTGAGATCAACCAATCCAGCGGGACGAGAGGATTTCTTCCGGCAATATTCGGAGAGCGGGTCGCCAGTCGCTTCACCGAACGGACCGGCGTTCGGATCAAACAAACGACGCTCGTGCCTCGCAATCCAGCGAATGCTCCGGACTCGACTGAGCGGTCCGCGCTGGAACTTTTTGCCGATCCCAGCTATCCCCGAGAAAAGCCGATCAGTGAGACGACGGCGAAGAGCGGGATGCTCCGATTGATGTTCCCGCTCTATACGACCAGGCGCTGCCTCGATTGTCACGGGGAGCCGAAAGGAACGCTGGACCGGACCGGCTTTCCCAGGGAAGGGTTGAAGCTGGGACAAAATGCCGGAGCGATCAGTGTGATGATCCCGATTGCCAAATGAAAAGCGTGGCATTGACCATAGGGTTGCTGATGATCGGGCTGGGATCGGCCTGGGCGGCGGAGCGTGTCGCCGGACCAAGCGAAAAACCGGCTGGAAGCGGGATGATCATTCATCCGGACGGCTACGTGCTCACCGCGTATCATGTGGTGGCCAATGCGCGACGGATCGTCGTGGTTGCGTCCGGGGAGTTTCGCATGCCGGGGGTGGTGATCAGCGCCGATCCTGAACACGATCTCGCGTTGCTGAAAGTCGAAACCGTGGGGCTTGCCGGAGCGCCGCTCGGCTATGCCGGAGCGGTGCAATTGGATCAGGAGGTCGTGGTCGTCGGTTTCCCGTTCGGTCTACGCGAAGTATCGGTGACGCGGGGGCGGATTGCGGCGGTGCGAACCAAAGGCGTGCAGCGTGTTTTCCAGGTTGATGCCGCAGTCAATCCCGGCAACAGCGGGGGGCCGGTCTTCAATGCGCGGGGCGAGGTGGTGGGCGTGCTGACCACGAAGTTCAGTCATCCCTCCGGCATCGTCCCGGAAGGAATGGCCTTCGCTGTCCCCGTGAGTTATGCCACCCCCCTGCTGGCGAACATCGAGTCGTTTGATTTTACGGCGATCGGGAAAGGACGCAAGAAGCTGAAAGAGTCTAACGGACAGAGTCTCGTCCAGGCGATGGTTCGCGCAGCGGTCAGGATCGAAACGGCGCGGGTGGCCGATGTCGCTCCATCCCAACAAGCTGCGTCTCCTCCGCCGGAGTCGAGCGCCAAGGGCGAAGCCGTGCGTGCGCCGGGTTCCCGCGAACCGGTTGCCAGAGGCCGTGACTCGTCGTCCATACCGTTGCCGGATGAGGCCGCGGTTCAGAAGGTCAATGAACAGCTCCGCCTGGTTCAACGAGACGAGCTTGAACGACTCGGTCAGCGCGGCATTCGGCCTCCCGATCAGATGGCGCTGATTCCTGCAGGTGAGTTCTCGATGGGGGCGGAGGATGGATTGCCGGATTCGCGTCCCATGCATCGGGTATACGTGAGCGCCTATTGGCTTGATAAATATCCAGTCAAGAATCGTCAGTACCGGCAATGTGTGGAGGCCGGAGGCTGTCCGTTCCCGAAGGACCGGTCCAGCTACGACGATACCGCGCGCGCAGACCATCCGGTGACCAACGTAATGTGGAACCAAGCCCGCGGGTATTGCCGCTGGCTGGGCCGGCGGCTCCCGACTGAAGCTGAATGGGAAAAGGCGGCGCGTGGGACCGACGGGCGGCTCTACCCCTGGGGGAACAGCGACGAAGTGTTCAAGGCACGGGCGAGAGCGGTCGAGCAACAGCTCATGAAAAACGGGACCGATTCGGTCGGCACTGGAGAGTTTGCGGTCTCTCCTTATGGCGTGGCGGATCTTGTCGGGAATGTGTCGGAGTGGGTTAGCGACTGGTATGCGGAGGATTATTATCGCTCGGCCCCTGTGCGCGACCCGCAGGGGCCGGTGCGAGGGTCGTTCCGTGTGTTGCGGGGAGGCGAATCCGGCGACCGGTTGCTGGAACTGCGCGCCAGCTATCGAGGCTGGGACGATATGACCTATTGGGGGCCTTCACTGGGATTTCGTTGTGCAGAGGACCTGCCCTGATCGGGCGCACGACGTCTCCCTGACCGCTGCTCGCATGGTCTTTCGCGCGATCCTCTTAACCTCACAGAAGAACCCTCCGGGTAAGGGATCGCGCGTCATGTGCAGCGGGGGTCAGGTGAGGATCTGCGGCTGCCCGACCCCGGCAATGACCTCTTCGGTGATCATCACGGATTTCACCCCAGTGAGCGCCGGGATGTCATACATGAGATCCAACATCACCTCTTCCAGGATTGTGCGGAGCGCCCGCGCTCCGGTTTTCATCACAGCCGCCCGCCGGGCGACGGCTTTCACCGCGGCATCGGTAAACCGGAGATCGACCCCTTCGATCTCGAAGAGGGCTTGGTACTGCTTCACCAGCGCGTTGCGTGGCTCGGTGAGGACACGAATCAGGGCCGGCACATCCAGGTCGGACAGGGTGCTGAGGACGGGGAACCGGCCCACAAATTCGGGAATGAGTCCGAATTTCAACAGATCCTCCGATTGCACGCGACGCAGCATATCGCTGTGGCCGTCGATCTCGCAGGCAGGGTCGATCGCTCCAAACCCCAGCCGCTTGGGCATCGTTCGTTGGGCAATAATCTGATCCAACCCCACGAAGGCCCCGCCGGCGATAAACAGAATATTCTTCGTATCCACACGAATGTATTCCTGCTCAGGGTGCTTCCGCCCGCCTTTCGGCGGCACATTGCAGACGGTCCCTTCCACCAGCTTGAGGAGCGCCTGTTGAACGCCCTCGCCCGACACATCTCGCGTCAGTGACGGATTCTCCGACTTGCGGCTGATCTTGTCGATTTCATCGATGTAGATGATGCCTGTTTCGGCGCGCGCCACGTCATAGTCACAGGTCTGCAGCAGCTTCAGCACGACATTCTCGACATCCTCGCCCACGTAGCCGGCCTCCGTCAGCGCCGTTGCGTCGGCGATGGTGAAGGGGACATGAAGGATGCGCGCCAGGGTTTGGGACAGGAGCGTTTTGCCGGTCCCCGTCGACCCGATCATCAGAATGTTGCCCTTTTGGAGGTCGACGTGTTTGAGCCGGTCCCGGTTCACGATCCGTTTATAGTGATTGTGCACTGCGACAGAGAGCACTTTCTTGGCGCGGTCCTGCCCGATTACGTAGTCATCAAGCGTGGCTTTGATTTCGGTCGGCTTGGGGATGACCAACGGCAGGGATGGAGGCGACCCCTGGACGTCCTTCTTCCGGGTCATGGACACGGCGCATTGTTGAATGCATTCCTCACAGAGCAGCAAGGTAGACGCGGTATGACAGGAGTCGCAGGTATATGGTGAAGGACTTGCGATGAGGTTCCGAACGGCGTCTTGTTGCTTGCCACAGATGGAACAGCGGTGATTCGGTTTCTGTTGTGAAGAAGTCCGCGTTTCCCAGAACATGGCCACCTCCTCCATCCTGTCAGCTCAGACCAGAAGGGAGCGTGTCTGGTATGAGTCACCACCGCTGAACTGCAAGCGGCTGATGATGAGTTCATCCGCAATGAAAATAGTCGTGAATGATAATTCCTTTCTCAGCGCGTCGCGCGTCGAATGATCTGGTACTGAAACATCACGGGCGACCCTCGACAACCGGTGAGAAGTCGCCCGTGGTGAGCGCTTAGGACGCTGGACTCGTCTTATGTTTTGGTGAGGGTCATGAATAAGACCCGCGTAAGATACCGGGTGTCAGATTTCTCGTCGGGGGGCAGGTTTATATGCCCCAGGTGCTTGTGTTCCTCACGGCAGCCCCGACTCTCCCTGATGGCTCGCATCCAGCGATGTGTTCCCTACGCGGGAAATGGTGTAGTTGTGGGAGATGGGCTTGTGTGACCCACGAGATACCCGCCGTTAGCTTAGCGGGCCGTTCAGGTCCGGTGGACTGAGGTCTTCCATCATGTGCCTCCTCCCTAGTGTAGAAACAGAGGGAATCATTCGACGGATGACACTGACATTCTCTTCATACGCCTCACCGGCTCTTCTGTCAACAGGCTCATTTGGTCGCAGCGCGGATGCGCTCAGGATAATTCGATATCACGCCATCGACGCCCAGGGAGAGCCCGTGTTGGATGTCACGGGGATTGTCTGCCGTATAGACGCAGACGAGCAGGCCTGCCCGGTGGCAGGCATCGACGAGACGGTGGGTGGCTGTGTCGTGTCGAAGGCCGACGTGCGAAGCCCCAT
>CAYHNM010000013.1:0-13863 GCA_964357985.1 uncultured Nitrospira sp.
TCGTGATCGCGCCGACGGGGCACACGGCGAGACAGTCGCCGCAGAATTCGCAGGACAGCGGGAGATCGCCCTTTGCGACGACTTGGTTGAACCCGCCCTTTTTCATGAATTGCAAGGCATCGATCATCAGCACGTCTTTGCAGACATTGATGCACTCGGCGCAGGCAATGCAGCGATTCATGTTGAAATCGAGGACCAGGCTGCGGGTGTCTTCCGGAATGAATTTCTGCTTCGCGCTGGCCAGATTGGTCACGCCGTGTTGAAACGCCATATCCTGGAGTTCGCAGTGACCGTCCGCATCACAGACCGGACAATCCAAGGGATGGACCGAGAGATGTTTTTCGACGGCTTTCTTTCGCGCCAGGAAGAGATCCTCCCCTTCCGTACGGATCACCATGCCGGCGGTGGCTTTGGCCGTGCATGAGCGAACCGGAGCCTTCTTGCCCTCCTGCATGACGAGGCACATCCCGCACGAGCCAAAGGGGTCGAAGGTATAGTGGTAGCACATGGCCGGGATGATCTTGCCCGTGCTGGAAATCACGTCGTACAGCGAGACACCGTCTTTGGCTGAGACGGTCTTCCCGTCGATGCTGAGCTCGATCGACGTCGCTTCGACATCCGGATTGGTGGCTGGCTTCAAGCCCATGGTTCGAATCCTTGTCTCTCTCTGGCTACCGGTCGCATTCGCCCATGACGATATCGTATGTGCCGAACAGTGTAATCGCGTCGGCGATCATATACCCGCGTGACATGTAATCAAAAGCGCCCATGTGGATGAAGGAGGGGGCGCGGATTTTCAGGCGGTAGGGTTTTCCTCCGCCTGTGCTGACAATGTGGAATCCCAGCTCGCCTTTGTGCGCTTCCGTTCCACAATAGATTTCACCCGCAGGGGCGTTGAAGCCCTGCGAGAAGAGTTTGAATTGCTGAATCATCGATTCAAGATTGGTGAAGACCCGTTCTTTCGGCGGCAGAGTGACACTCGGGACGTCCGCCATGATCGGCCCTTCCTGCATCTGTTCGAGGCATTGCCGGATGATTTTCACGCTCTCGTACAGCTCCATGACCCGGATCCAATACCGATCGTAGGTGTCGCCGTTTTTCCCCACGGGGACACTGAACTCGCACTTGGGGTAGGCCGAATACGGTTCGTACTTGCGCAGGTCGTAATCGACGCCTGATCCTCGCAACGACGGGCCGCTGAGGCCGAAGCTGACGGCATCTTCCGCCGAGATGACGGCGACGCCTTTCGTGCGCGCGACCCAGATACGGTTCGTTTCCAGGAAGACGATGTACTCATCGATCTTGGGAGGGAAGTAGTCGAGAAACTTTTTGAGTTTGTCGAGCAACGACGGTGTGAAATCGCGTTCGACCCCACCGATCCGGTACCAGCTGGTGGTCAATCGGGCGCCGCAGAGTTCATCGAACCAGTCCAACAGAATTTCCCGGTCGCGGAAACAATAGAAAAACACGGTCATCGCGCCGATGTCGAGCGCCTGGGTTCCCAGCCAGAACTGATGGCCGATGATGCGCTGAACTTCCGCGACGATGGTACGGAGGTACTCGGCCCGCTCCGGCACCTGGAGATTCAGCAGCTTTTCGACGGCGCGGCAATAGGCGAAGTTGTTGTACATCGCGCAGACATAATCGAGCCGGTCGGTATGGGGAATGAACTGATGATAGGTGCCATCCTCGGCGAGCTTCTCGACCCCGCGGTGGAGAAAACCCAGGACCGGTGTGGATTTGACGAGCCGTTCACCCTCCAGCTCCAGGATCACTTTGAGCACACCATGGGTGCTGGGGTGCTGCGGCCCCATGTTGAGCAGCAGTTCCTCGGTCCGGAGCGTCGGGAGCGACTCGCTCTCCGGATGTTCCGGGTCGACTTTATAGACCGTGGTTCTCTGATCTTCAAACGCCATCGTGCGTCTCGTTCCTACCGTGGCACTTCATCAAGAAAGTCGAAGGTGTCCCGCCACCCCTTGCCGCGGAGCGGGAAATCCTTCCGGAGCGGATACCCTTCCGTGTAATCGTCAGGCATGAGAATGCGGCGCAGGTCCGGGTGATTGCGGAAGCGGATGCCCATCATGTCGTAGACTTCGCGCTCCATGAAATCAGCACCCTTCCAGATGTCGGTCAACGAATCGACGATGCAATCCGATTCGGGCACTCTGGCCTTGAGTCTGATCCGTTGGCGCTTCCTGATCGAGTAAAATTCCCAGACGACTTCGAAGCGCTCCTCGTCGTCGGGCCAGTCGACGGAGCTGACATGGACGATGTAATCAAAGTCCATTCCCGGATCGTCGTGCAGGAACTGGGCAACTTCATGAACCTTTTCTCGCGTGACGGTCACGGATACATCGCCCCGCCATTCAGTCGATGACACAAAGCCTACGGGAAAGGTGTCCTGAACTCGTTGAGCTAGTTGGTGCATCGCGCCGTTCCTAAACCTTCAAGCTGAATTTGACCTGGTCGGGCTGCGTGACAAAGACACGCTTTTGCATGATGCGCTCTTGTAGTTTCAGAATGCCATCGAACAACGCTTCTGGCGTGGGCGGGCAGCCAGGGACATAAATATCGACGGGGACGAACCGGTCGACACCCTGGACGACGCTATAGCTATCGTAGATATTGCCGGAGGTGGCGCACGAACCCATCGCGATGACGTACTTGGGTTCGGGCATCTGATCGTAAATCTTGCGGATCACAGGGGCCATCCGTCGGCAGACGGTTCCAGCGACAATCATCAAGTCGGACTGTCTGGGGGACGCACGAAAGACACCGGCTCCGTAGCGATCCATGTCATAGCGGGAAGACACCGCGGCGATCATTTCGATCGCACAGCAGGCCAGGCCGAAAGTCATGGGCCAGAGCGAGCCTTTGCGTGCCCAGTTCACAGCCTTTTCGACGGTGGTCGTAATGACATCGGGGGAGCCGTCCTTGTCTGGCCGCCCTAGTTGGATCAGTCCCATTCAAGTGCTCCCTTTCGCCAGGCATAGACATACGCGACCAGGAACAGCGCGATAAACACCATCATTTCAACCAACCCAATGATTCCGAGCTTTTCGAATACGATGGCCCAAGGATAGAGAAAGATCACTTCAATGTCGAAGATCACGAACAGCATTGCAAAGACGTAGTACCGGACGGGAAACGGCATGCGGGCATCTGAAAATGGTTCGGATCCGCACTCGTAGGTCGATAGCTTTTCCGGCTCAGGATATCTCGGTTGCACAAAATAACTGAGCACCAGCGTCACCACCCCGAACGCCAGAGCGATGAATATGAATAGCAGTATCGGGAAATATCTGGTGAGGTACTCAAGCAGAAGATCAAGACCGCTCATCGTTCCCATCTCGCAAGATGTTGAACTGGAAAGAAGAGTCGAGATCTTAGTTCTGCGCTCTGGGGGATAGCAAGCGGACAAAGGACCTACGAAAAGCGACCCGAAAGCCCTAGGTCATGAGGATACAGCATGGACAGATGAAAGAACGGAATCTTCTCATTGATTGATCGGTCTCGCGAAGTGAAGTATTGAGTTTGTTAGAAGTGGGAGTGAGGCACACGGTACTCTACTTTGGGATTCGAGGTAAGCGAGCAGTGGCAGGAGTTCGAAGCTGGATTGGAGGAGTTCCCTGGGAGAGATCCCATTCTGCTTCCAAGGGGGAGAAGGCCTTCGCCTTCCGACGTCGGTGGATTTGGGTTTCGATCCGCGGTTGTTTCGTCGGATCGGGATTATTCAGATCGGGATTATACGGTGATTTGGGGGGAGTCATGTCCTCTGATGCCAATTCCCTTTGAGGGAGAGTGTTGATCGAATTTCTGTACGATAGCACCCTGCAAAAACCTCCGTCAAACTGCCGTGTAATCAGGAGAAATTCTTGACAATACCCTATTATTTGCTATGGTTTGCGAGGATCCACTCGCCTCAACCAAGGACAACATTTATGAAAACGACTACTTCTCTCCTCTTGGCCCTGGCATTGTGTGTGGTCGCGGCGCCGGCTGGAGCCCAGCCGGTTGATACGAGCACCATACGATTTGGAGAAGGCGCCTTAGCATTTGCTGAGGGAGCAATTCAAAAAACGACGCCTCGTGATGGCATCGTGAACCTCATCACCGGTGATAATCAGTCGGCCGGTGATCGAATGATTCTTGGGCAAAATGATGCGTTGTATCTCAAGCTCGATAATCCCCATGACGTCGCGCCAGGGGATCTGTATACCGTCTATCGTCGAGTGCGGAAGGTCTTTCACCCGGCCACGGGCGAATATTTTGGGTTTGTCGTTATCCGGCTGGCGGTGGTGCAGGTCACGCAAGTGGATCATGCACTGACGACGGTTGAAGTCGTGCGGAGCTATGGGGTGATTGCCCCTGGCGATCCTGTGATGCGTTTTGTGCCACCGGTTTCTTCAGAAGAGCCCAGTCAAGTGAGTGATGTGGCGGAACTGCGGGGAATGATCGTCGAACTCCAGGCCGATAAGCCCATGACGCTTGTGTCGCAGTTCGATGTTGTCTATCTCGACCGTGGAAAGGGAGATGGCCTCAGGAGCGGAGACCTTCTGGAGTTGCATCGCCACAGCCAGGGACTCCCGCCGCGGAAAATCGGACAATTGAAAGTGATCGCGACGGAGGATCGGACGGCGACGGCCATGATCCAGGGCGCTACGACCAGAGTCATGAAGGGAGATCGATTCAAACTGGTAGGGCATTCTGCGCCGGCGGTTGTACCCGTCGAGACCCCCGTTCGGCCGCTGTCTCAGCCCAAGTCTCTCCAAATGGAGAAGACGGTGGCAGCGGTTCCCTCGGATCTTGTTGCCAGGAAGCTGAGGGTGCAAGATGCCGCGGGAGAGAGCCGGTTGAATCTTGGCGAAATCACGAATTTTCTCCGGTACGATTCAGGAGAGGCTTCAATTCGGCCGGAAGGATACAAAGTCCTGGATCAATTAATCGAGTATCTGCGCACTAGCGGGGACGCGCGAATGATCCGGGTCGAGGGCCATGCGGACAATGTCGAGATCGGTCCGACCCTGAAATCGCGGTATCCGAGCAATTGGGAATTATCCAAGGCCCGTGCGAGCGGCGTGCTTCGCTATCTCGTCGAAAAGGGTGGATTGGATTCGGCTCGCCTGGCGTCCGTCGGGTATGGCGATGGCCGCCCAGCTGCGACGAATGCGACGGAGGAGGGCCGGACCAGTAATCGCCGTGTGGAAGTCCTGCTCTACGCCCCCGCCTCAACTGAGGCCAATCCTCCACAGCCGGTCATGCCAAAGACCGTGGACACGCTGGGTAGTGATCCTGCCAGCCTCAGCGCTAAGGGGGCTCACGATTCTTTATCTGTTCCTGCTGCACAGGATGCTGTTGGTGGTTCCTCTGACTCTTCAGCAGGCGGGCCGGACACCCTTCCGGCCAACGACGGGCCTGGGACGCTCAGCCTTCCTGATTCTTCAGGATCGGCGGGGCTTCCAGATCCGGCCGCGCAAGATCCGGCTGTTACCCCTGGTCGGCCCCTAGAGTAAGTTTCTTATTTCAATGGGCGGGCGCATGAGGCATGCACCCGCCCCATTGAACAGTTCTTCGGCGATCATTCTCCCCTCACCTCATTCCCTTCATTGTTCTGTCTTTCGGCTCGCTGCTAGAATGCCGGATGCCCATCGATTCTCGTCCACGTATCGATTGTCCGAATGTACCTATGTTTGCCGACGTGATTGTTCCGCGGCATCTGGCGAAGACCTTCACCTATCTGGTTCCGCCGTTGCTTGTGAGCCGGGTTGGAGTGGGCCAGCGGGTTGTCGTGCCATTTGGGCGAACAACGTTGGAGGGGGCCGTTATAGGACTGACTCGCGATCTGCCCAGCGGGGTGAATGTATCCCAACTCAAGGCCATTGCTTCGGTGTCAGATGGCGACGGTCTGTCTGGGTTCCCTCCCGGGATGTTCGAGCTTTCGCGGCAAGTGGCCGAAGAATATATCGCTCCCTGGGGGCAATGTTTGCGATTGGTCGCCCCACCTGTCTCCAAGGCTGACCAACCGAAGTGCTGCTACGCGGCTACAGAACAAGGTCGTCTGGCTTTGGCTCAAGGCAGTTGTCCGGAAGTTCACCTTCCGCTTCTCAAACGCATCGCGCGCAGGAAGTGCGGTCTTTCTGCGTCGACCGTTCAGACGTCCCGCCAGGCCCTCATGTTTCTCGAAGCTCGGCGATGGATTTTCAAGAGCGAAGCAGCGATCTCCAAGCGATCCTCTAGTGCCCGCGAGGATACGCACGAGAGTGAGCTTCCCAGCAGTGAAGTTTTTTCCTGCCTTAGTCCGGATTCTGACGTGGTCCGACGGATCCAGGCACTCTTACAGACGGCACCGGCAACAAGGATTCTGATCGATGGGGTGTTGGACTATCGAGTCGGTCTCATGGCGCGAGCGGCCCAACTCGCTGTGGATCAAGGACGGTCTGCTCTCATTATTATCGGCGAAGTCGTTCGAGCTCAGTGGCTGGCACGGGCACTTCGGGAAATCACGAACTTCCCTGTGGCGCTGCACCCGCACAGTGCCTCTGGAGCCGATGTGGAGTCGGATAGGAGGGGAGCCCCGCAGATTGTCGTTGGCACCCGCTCCGCTATCTTTTGTCCCCTTCGATCGATCGGATTGATCTGGGTTGATGGGGAAGAAAACTCCGCCCTCAAAGAGCCTCAGGAGCCGCACTATCATGCACGAGAGGTGGCATGGATGCGGGCGCAGCGCGAGTCTGCATTGTTGGTGTATGGATCTGCGCATCCGTCTCTGGAAGTGCGGAGCATGGGCGGGATCGAACGGGTGGCTCAACACAGGAAGCCAGAGAGTATTCCACACATCGAACTGGTAGATATGAGCCGGGAGTTCGGCGGATTGCCATTCAGCGCGACACTCTTGGCGGCCCTGCGAGCCACGGTGGCGCAACAAGATCGCGCGATTCTGTTTCTCAACCGCCGGGGATATGCCGGGGCTCTCGTCTGTCGCGATTGCGGATGGGTGCCGCGCTGTCCTTCGTGTGCCGTTGCTTTCGTGTACTACCGGGAGTCCGCACGCCTGGTCTGTCGCTATTGTGGGTGTAGAGAGTCGCTGCCCGAAATCTGTGGAGTCTGTGGAGCGTCACGCTTAAGTCCGATTGGGGAAGGAACGGAACGAATCGAACAGGAAGTCCGCCGGCTCTTTCCCGGAGCACGGATTCTCCGAATTGATCGCGACACGACTCGCGGGGTGGTGTCCACGCGTCGACTGTGGCAGCAAGTCCATGCCCGTACCTGGGACATCCTGATTGGGACGCAGGCATTGTTTCAACGGGAGCCTATTCTGCCGGTTGGTCTCGTTGGAATTGTCCATGCCGATTCCGGTCTGCACCTCCCGGATTTTCGAGCGGCTGAACGGACCCACCAGTTGTTGGTTGATGCGGTGAATTTGGCGCGACCGGCCCCCTCCGGAGGGCGTGTCATCCTGCAAACCTCTTTGCCGATGCATCACGTCATGCAAGCGGTGGCAGCCCACGATCCGGCGAGATTTTACGATGAGGAGATTCAGGCGCGTCGTTTGTTGGGTTACCCGCCGGTTCAGCATCTCATCTATCTGACGGTGTCAGGGAAAGATCGGCGGCTGACCGAGTTGGCGGCGCAGCGATGGGTGAGTGAGTTACACAAGATTCTATCTGTTCGTCCAGCTGCGACACCATCTGGATTGGCATCGGCGCAGCAGAGTCTATCGGCTGATCCACAGAGCCAGGGGATCGTCGTTCTTGGACCGGTGGCGGCGACAGGGGTGGGTTCCAGAGGGACATTGGGGTGGCACATCATGGTGAAAGGTGGAGATCGCACGGCGATGCGTGACGGAGTCCGCCGCTCGCTCGAGACGATGGAGCGAGCGTATCCGGGTCGGACCTTCAAGTTTAGTGTGGATGTCGATCCGGTCGATATGGGGTAGGAGGCTATCGCTTTTTCTGGCGTGAGGGCCGCTTGGTGTGTTCAGGTGTGGAGGGGGTGGTTGGGGGTGCCGGTGTTCCTGGCTTTCGTTTGAACAGGCCATAGGAAAAGGACATCCAAAAGACCGACGAGAACAGACCCAGGACCACAGCAGAGAGGATCGTGCCCATTTCTTCATCGGAGGGTCCTGCTGCAGCTGATTTGAGTTGTATCATCAGTTGCAGGGGCCATGCGAAGCTCTCTAGCCCGAGCAGCAATGTCGACCAGGCCCAAATCTCCGTGATGGTGCGGCATTTCCAATATAAAAACGACCCGACCAGCGCGACCCACAGGGCGACGATCTCGGGCACCAGCGTGCCCCAGAGCAGCCAGAATCCTATGGCCACGACGGCGGTGCCGAGGCTGATATTCAGCAGCATGATTCTTTGAGTGGCTGGAGGCATGGAGGCGGCAGTGTGCCGGGCAGGATGCCGTGCTGTCAACGTGGAGCGAAGGATGTGGGCGTGAGCTAGTGGCTGAGTTCTGAGTGGGCCGCGTCCAGCAGCGTCTGCATATCGAACGGTTTCTGAAGGGTTCGTCGGGCTCCCAGCATTTTGGCCACATCGAGGAAATTCAAGATGCCGATCATGTCACTGCCACCGGTAATGGCAATCACGCGCGAGGCCGGGAACTCACGGCGCAGTGTCATGATGCTTTCGAGCCCGTCTTGATCGGGCATCAGAATGTCCATGATCACAAGATCCGCGGGCTTGGTCCGATACCGCTCCAGGCCCTGCTTCCCGTTGCTGGCTTCCTGTACGTCGTACCCCGCCTGCTCCAGGGTCTCTCGGATCAGTTGGCGGATTTGATCTTCGTCGTCAACGACTAGGACTGATGGCATCGTGTTCCTCAACAAGTTCGCGGGCGAGTTCACGGTATCGCTGATGGGCGGACGGAGTCTCCGAGGCCGCTTGGTCCAGCACCTGCCTGATGGTGCGAGCCACATCCTGCAGCATCAGCGGTTTTAAGACGCATTTGGTCAAGCCTTGGACTTGCTTGGCTTCTGCGGACAGCGTGTGTTCCGATCCTGAACAGAGAATAATGGGAAGATCGGGACGCAATAGGCGACAGTCTTTCGCCAGGGCAATGCCGCTCATGTTCGGCATCGTGACGTCGGTGATCAGAAGGTCGAACCGCTGGGGGGCCATGCGAAACGCCTGCAAGGCTTCCGACGCACTCATGCGCACTACGGCATAGTATCCCAGCGACTCTAGCATCTCCCCTCCAAAACGGGCAAGGGATTCCTCATCGTCGACAAAGAGGACGCACTCATGCCCTTGCGGAAGCGGCTCTTCGGCGTTGGGAGAAACGGCAGTGGCGTTCTGGGAGGGGATAATCGGCAGGTAGACCTCGACGGTCGTGCCGGTTCCCGGGGCGCTGTCCACAAAAATGGTTCCACCATGGGCTGTGATGATGCCATGCACGACCGCGAGGCCCATGCCGCGCCCTGTGCCAAGATCCTTCGTGGTAAAGAAGGGATCGAAAATGCGTTCCTGAACGTCAGGCGGCATCCCTTCCCCCGTGTCCTGGACCATCAGCCGCGCATAAGCGCCGGGCTCCAATCGCGCCTGGGGGCCGACTCGCAGTTGCGCAACCTGGACTTCCTCCAGCGCGACGGTGAGGGTCCCACCCGTTTTCTGCATCGCGCGCAACGCGTTCTCCACAAGATTGAGCAGCATCTGATGCATCTGGGAGGAATCGGCGGACACCGGCGGCGTTGGCACATGGATGCGCTCGTTGAGGTGGACCCAGGAGGGGACGAGCGGCCGGAGTAGTTTCAGTGATTCCTTGATGAGGATATGCAAAGAGAGCGGGCGTTTGAGATGGCGCCCTTGCTGGCTGAATGTGAGGAGTTGATGGACCAGATCTCGGGACTTCCGTCCTGCGGCAATAATCTGATCGAGGTGTCGCCGGACCTTGTGATCTTTGGAGATGGCTTTGAGGGCCAGTTCACTGAACCCGAGGACGGCGGTCAGGCTGTTATTGAACTCATGTGCGATCCCGCCGGCCAAGGTTCCGATCGCTTGCATCTTTTGGAGGTGTTGCGTTTGAGTGAGGAGGTGTTCTCGCTCTTGTTCCGCCTGCTTGCGGGCCGAGATCTCTTCGTGGGTGACGACTAATCCGTCCCAGGGTCCGTGAAGCGGCATGACGGTCATGGCAAACCACCGCGCCTCAGTGGGTGTCTGGCAAGGGTATTCGAGAGAAAACCGGTCACGGATCCCTGTTCGGACGGCCTCAATCCCTTCAAGCGCGTTCTGCGCATGGGTATCCCCTCCTTGGGCCGCGTTCTTGAGGCTGACAAGGTAGTTTTGTCCCCGTGAGATCGGTGCGGCCTCGCCGGCTACGGTCTGTCCGAATTGCCGCCACGCGGTGTTGACGGCCGTGATCTGGCCGGTGTGGTCGAGCACGGCGACTTCGGCCGTCAGTGAATCAAGCACGGCTTGATTCAAGGCGTCCTTCTCACGCAGCAGTTCGTCCAAAGCTTTGCGAGCGGAGATATCCACGATGGTGGCGAGGACATGAACTCCGGTTGACGTGCGAAGCGGGGCGAGTCCGATTTCAACAGAAATCTCCGTCCCATCTTTTCTTCGCGCAAGAAACTCACGGCCGGCGCCCATCGGGCGAGAGACCGGTGAGAAGAAGAAGCTTCGGCGCTGATCAGCGTGGCTGGACTTGAATTCATCCGGCACCAGGATGTCGACCGAGTGGCCGATGAGTTCGCCGTGACCGTAGCCGAATATCTTTTCAAGAGTCGCGTTCGCCAGCGTAATCGTTCCGTCTTCTGACGTGAGGAGGATGCCGTTGGGAGCGGATTCTACGACCAATCGGAATTGTTCATCCCGATCGTGCGCAATCTGCTCCATCATGACGTGTGGAGTGAGATCTTGAAGAGTGCCGGTCACCCGGATCGGCTGATTTGTTGCGTTTCTGACAATCGCTTCTCCAAGGCAGTGCACATGCCGAACGGTGCCATTCGGTTGCACAATACGGCTGCTTACATCCAGGGGTGTGCCGCTCTCAAGATACTGTGTCAGGGCCATAGAGAGGCGATCCCGATCCTCCGGATGGAATGAGGACAGGAACAGGTCATGGCTGGGAGCGACCGTGTCCTGTGGATGGCCCAAAATACGATAGAGCTCCTTCGACCAATGTGCGGTGTCGTCTCCCGGATTCCATTCCCAGCTCCCTAGGTGGGCGGCGGTCTCGGCTGACGTCAATTGTTGTTCAAGTCGCAGGGTGGTCGAACGGGCCTGTCGTTCTGCGGTCAGATCCGTACAGGAGAGCAACGTGGCGGCCCTCCCTTTCCAGAGCACGGGCGAGGCGGAGACCATGACGGTGATGACTTTGTGAAGGGTATGCGAATCCAAACAGACGAATCGCTCTTCGTAACTGGTGCGTGGGTCTCCTGAGCCGCGCAGGTGCTGTAGGCGTTGCCGCGCGGCCTCTTGCCGGTCGGGAGGCAGTATGGCCGCCAGGGGATTTCCAATGAGTTGTTCCGGAGAAGTGGCTCCGAGGAGTCGAATTCCGGCGGCATTGATGTAGACAATGCGGTTATCTTCGCCGATCACCAGAATGGCCTCGGTCATGCGCTCAGCCAGCAGATGTGCGGGGTCGTGGGTGTGTTTGAGGGCTTCTTCATCCTGCTGTCGTTGGGTGACATCATTCATCACCCAGATAAACTGGATTACGGTGCCTGCCCGATTCTTGACGGGGGAGAGCGTGACTTCGTTCCAGAATGGAGTTCCGTTCTTCCGATAATGGCGGATGGTCACGCGACAGGCCCGGCTGTCCTGAAGCGCCAGCTCGATTTTCTCAACCGCGGTTCGGTCGGTGTGGGTTCCGTTCAGAAAGTGCGTCGATTGTCCCAAGACCTCGCTCTCTGCGTAGCCGGTCAGGAGCCGGAATGCCGGATTGGCCTGGACGATCGGATGGCGGGGGACGGAGGCATCGGTGACAAGCACGCCGGAGTTTGTGGCGGCAATCACCCTCGATTGAAGAAAGGTGTGACGTCGTTCACGAACGAAGGCCCAGAGAGCGGCTCCAGAGAGAAGGACGCTGCCAAACAAGAGGTTCTCGGTTACATCCATGCCGGGCTCCTATGCAGGGCCAGCTTCGGCGTGCTGGGCTCCTCGAGAACACGTTGGCGGTCCTGCCGAGGCCCGGTGCTCAGACCTGACGTTCCCACAAGGAAGAGAAGAGCTAATTGATACAGAGAAGGGCCAAACAGCATCATGGGGGAGCAGCAACGAGGAATAAGTGCACAACACGCCATAGATTACGGATAAGTATAAAGAAACTCATGCGAATAGCCTAGAGGTAGACGCGTGGTCTCAAAATAAAAATAGGACCTACTGAAGTAGAGCCGTCCGACTCCAGCTATTATTTCCTTTTTGCGAAAAACGCAGCGGCTTGGGTACGCCGTGTGACTCGCAGCTTCTGAAAGACATTGGCTAAGTAGTTTTTGACCGTTTTATCGCTGAGGCTCAGGGCGGTGGCAATTTCTTTGTTGGTTTGACCTTCCGCAACGAGGGCCAGCACCCGCTCTTCTTGAGGAGACAACGGCTCGGTTCCCGGAGGGGCTGAGCCCTGGCCGATGCCTCGCAGCCATTTGAGCGCCCGTTCTGTGACACTAGGATCGAGAATGGAATGCCCTTCAGCCACGGCATGCACCGCGCGGAGCAGCGCGGCCGAATCGATCTCTTTCAGCACATACCCGTGGGCGCCCGCTAACACGGCCGCGAGGACCGAATCATCATCGGCATATGAGGTGAGGAAAATGACACGAATGTGGGGGTGGGTCGTGAGGATTTCCCGGCAGGCATCCACACCGGATCCGTCCGGGAGCCGCACGTCCATGAGAATGACGTCCGGCTTCAGCCGTGCCGCATCCCGAACCGCATCAGCGACGGTCGAGGATTCCCCGACGACCGTGACGTGCTCGTGTTGGGTGAGGACGGTGCGGAGCCCGACCCGGACGACTTCATGATCATCGACGAGCAGCAGGCGAACCGTGGTCGCTTTCACTTTCGGCATGGCCAGTCTCCTTCGGTAAATCGATGGTGATGCGGGTACCGTGTTGTGGAACGGATCTGATCGCGAACCGTCCGCCGACTTTCCTCGCTCGGGCCTCCATGTTCGTCAGGCCGTGTCCCGCTCCGTGCATACTGGCGGGGTTGAATCCCCTCCCGTTGTCGGCGATCGTCAGGCGGATGGAACGGGACAGCGATTTCAAGGAGACCGTCGTTTTCGTGGCCCCGGAGTGGCGGAGGCTATTGCTGAGGGCTTCACGTACGACGTTCAGTAAATGCAGGGCCTGTTCGGTGGAAAACGTGTTGGCCAGACTCTCATCAATCGTGAGGGTGCAGGGAATCGGATGGTCTGCGGTGAGTGTCAGGACCATGGTCCGCAGCGCCATCGGGAAGGTGCTCCCCTGGAGGATCTGAGATTCCAGCCCGGCAATGAAATTCCGCACCTCGCTCATGACGTGATTCAAGTGTCCGATCGCCCGGTCCATCGACGCCGCGGCTTTTTTATAATGCCGTTGGGTCATGAGGGGCTTGCAGGCCTCAAGCCCGAGCCCGACCGCATAGAGGGATTGAAGAATGCCGTCGTGAAGATCCTGACTGATGCGTTCCCGCTCATCGAGCGCGGTACGGAGGTCGCGTTCCCGTTGCCGAAGCGCTTCTTCCATCCGTTTCCGTTCGGTGATATCATTGCAGGCGCCGCGGACCATGGTTGCCCGGCCTGTTTCGTCCATGATAGGTCGCTTGACGGTCTGTAGCCAGCGTGTGCGTCCCTCCGCATCCGTGATCATTTCTTCTGGAATAAACTGTTCGCGGAGGGAATCCAATACTTCAAGGTCTATTTTTCTGAAGTGTGCGAGGTCCC
>CAYHNM010000014.1:0-2224 GCA_964357985.1 uncultured Nitrospira sp.
CCCCCACTTTCGACCCTCCTTTGTTTTTTTTTTTTTGTTTTATTTGTGGGGGGGGGGGGGTCCCCCCCCCCCCCCCCCGCCCCGGCCGATAACCTTCCAAGTCAATCGTCACAAACCGAAAGCCGAGTTCCTTCACGCGTCGGCTGATCCTCGCCCCTCGTTCTCCCTCGAGTATTCGAGCCTGTTCATACTGGCCGACTTCGATTCTGGCGATCTCGCCGTGGTCGCGCACGCGGCAGTGCCGGAACCCTTCTGCGAACAAGATCTCTTCGGCCTGTTCCACCCGGCTGAGTTTTTCCCTGGTAATCGTGATGCCCCTGGGAATGCGCGAAGAGAGGCAGGCGGCAGCAGGCTTATCCCAGTTCGACAGGCCGAGGTCTTTTGCGAGCGAACGGATTTCAGCTTTCGATAGATTGGCTTCGACCAGCGGGCTGCGGACCCCCCATTCACGTGCGGCTTTGATGCCGGGACGATCATCACCCAGGTCGTCGAGATTGGTTCCATCCACGATGACGGCAGTCGCGTGCGTTTCTCTCAACTTACCCAGCAATTGGTAGAGGTCGGTTTTACAGTGAAAACAGCGATTGGCATCGTTCTCGGTGAAGGCGGGGATCATCAGCTGGTTGGTCTGGACCAGTTCATGACGCACCCCGATTTCTTTTGCGACGCGGGTTGCTGAATCCAGTTCGACTGCAGGAAAGGTTGGGGAAATCGCCGTCACCCCTACGACGGAATCTCCGAGTTGATCGTAGGCGACTTTCAGGACGACCGTGCTGTCGATGCCGCCTGAATAGGCGACCAGGACGGAATCCATCGCCGCAAAGATCTGGCGCAGATGGTGAAGCTTGTGTTCGAGCGAAAGAGGCTGCATAGCGGCACAGTGCCGGGAGATGTGTTACTGGCGGACCTTGGCTTTGGCCACGTTTCCTACCACGACCAACGCATAGCGTTGGGGGTCGAGGTATTGCTTGGCCACACGTTGGACATCGTCTTTCGTGACGCGCTCAATCCATTTCGGGTACTGGCTGAAATATTCGAATCCCAGTCCGTAGTACTCGACCTGTGCCAGCACTTGGGCCAGCTTGGCGGTGGAGTCCAGGCGAAGCGGGAAGCTGCCCATCAGGAACGACTTTGCTTCCGATAGTTCCTGATCGCTGACCGGGCTGTCGCGGATCGCTTTGATCTCCGTCAGCACGCCGGCGATGGCCTGGTTCGTGGCCTCGGTCCTGGTTTGAAGATTCACCCAAAACGAGCCGGGGAGTAGTCGCGCGTCATAATGGCTCATGATTCCATAGGCGAGTCCCTGCTTGTCGCGGATTGAGTCCATGAGCCGCGACGAAAATCCTCCGGCTCCCAGAATATGGTTCATGACGGTCACGGCGTAGTAGTCGGGATTATTCCGGCTGATCCCTCCGTGGCCGAGGACGATCGTGGACTGGGTCAGATCCTTCTCAATGAGCTGAACCGCTTTCTTCTCCACCGCTGCCGGCTTCTTCGTCGTGCGCGTCTGCGGCGTGCCCTTCTTCCAGCTGCCGAAATGGGTTTGCACGAGGGCTGTGGCCTGTTCGACAGAGAGATTCCCGACGATGGTCAGGATCACCTGATTGGGTAGATACTCTTTCGTATAGAAGCTCTGGACATCCACCAACGTGATCTTGCCTACCGTCTCTTCGGTGCCTTGTACCGGCCATCGATAAGGGTGGTTGTGAAAGACCAGCTGGTTGAAGGCTTTCATGGCCACGTGGCCGGGATCGTCGCTGTCGCTGGCGATTTCACCTTGGATCTGTGATCGCACCCGCTCGAATTCATGCTTGGGGAAGGCGGGATGCATCAACACGTCGGCGAGGAGCGTAAAGCCCAGATCGACATCTTTTTTCAGCACGCGCGCCGAGGTGGTGGTGAAATCTTCTCCCGCTTTTGCTTCCAGGGAACCGCCGATAAAATCGATTTGTTCTGCCAATTGCTTCGACGACCGGCTGATGGTTCCTTCATCCAAGAGGCTCGCGACGAGATTGGCGACGCCGGCCTTGTCGGGGGGATCGTAGGCTGACCCGGTCTTGACCAGGGCGTGAATCTCCACGATCGGGAGAAAGTGCTGCTCCAGGACCAGCACGGTCATACCGTTGGGCGTGGTGAATTTGGTCGGAGTGATATCGGCTGCGTGTAAGGTCGTAGTGAGAGCGATGACGGTAGTCATTAAAAGCAGCGCACAGGTGCTACGCCA
>CAYHNM010000014.1:2324-9696 GCA_964357985.1 uncultured Nitrospira sp.
TCAGGGCTTCCCGGCATGTGCAGCGGTCGGTTGGGGCTCTGCCGCTTTAGGCGGTTGAGGAATCAGAATGCCGACGGTCCGGTTATCCGGATTCAGATATTGCTTCGCCACTCGCTGAATGTTTTTGGCGCTGACCGCGCGGATGCGCTCCAGAAATTGATCGACCCGCCGCCAGCCTGCACCGATCGATTCCGATTGCCCCAGCAACATCGCATGGCGGAAGTTCGAATCCTGCTCAAATACGTGAGCGGCTTCCACCTGGTTTTTTGCCCGCTGCAATTCCAGTTCAGTCGGCGGCTCATTTTGGAGTCGGGTGATTTCGCGGTACAGCGCATCTTCGACTGCTTCCACTTTGGCCCCTGGATTCACCAGGGCATAGAAGTAGAACAGGCTGGGGTCGGTCTGCATCAGGCTGTATTCGGCGCCGACGGCCAGCGAATTCTTTTGATCGTAGACGAGATTCTGGTAGAGGCGTGAGCTTTTCCCATGCGACAGGATCGACTCCAGAATGTCGAGGGCGTAGGAATCGTCGCTGGAATAATTCGGTACGCGGAACCCCAGCATGACGAACGGAACTTGCGCTTCGCGTTTCAGGAGAAACCGCCGTTCGCCGCGTTGTTCCGGCTCGACGGCCAATGTTGTCTTCGGGCTGGGACCCTTGGGAATCGGTTCGAAGAGGTGCTTGATGGTCGGGAGTAAGGAGTCGGCCTTGATATCGCCTACCACGATCAAGGTGGCATTGTTCGGTGAATAGTAGGTGTCGTAGTGGCGCTGCAAATCTTCCAGTGACATGGCATCCAGGTCGGCGAACCATCCGATCACGGGCCAGTGGTAGGGGTGGCTGAGGTAGGCCTGAGCGAAGAGAGCCTCCACGAGCGCCCCTTGGGGATCATCTTCTGTGCGCAACCGGCGTTCTTCTTTGACGACTTCCCGCTCGGTTTGGAATTCGCTGTTGTCGAGGATCAGCCCCTGCATGCGATCGGCTTCCATTTCCAAGGCGAGCTCGACGCGATCGGCTGCGAGGTTCTCAAAATAGGCGGTAAAATCCTGGCTGGTAAAGGCGTTATCGACGCCGCCGTTTTTCCGGATGATCCGGGAAAAGGAGCCTTTCGGGTACTTGGCCGTGCCTTTGAACATCATGTGTTCAAGCATATGAGACAGCCCGGCCCGGCCCATGACTTCATTCCGCGAACCCACCTTGTACCAGACCTGCACGGTCGCGACGGGGGCCTTGGGGACTTCAACGAGCAGGACTTTCATCCCGTTGGACAAGAGATATTCGTGTGGCTCCGCGGCGTAGCCCGTTCCTGCCCACAGGCAGAGAGTGAGTACCGTGAAGAGGACTGATCGATGACGGTGGTGTTGTGACTTCATAGTTGGGTGAGTCGCACGAGGCATGCTAACAACGGGATTCGATTTGTGTCAAGGCAACGGACGCCTGGCCGGCCGGTACATTGCCCAACTGGCCGCAGGCTCCCAGCACGTCACGCCCCCGGCTTTTACGAATGAACGCGTCGATGCCGGCGCGGGTCAGTACTGCCTGGAACGTGAACACACGATTATCGGCCGGCCTGCGGAAGACATTTCCTGGAAATTCGTTGAACGGAATCAGATTCACCTTACACCGGATCCCTGTGAGCAGCTTTACGAGGCGACGGGCATCGTCATCGCTGTCGTTCACGCCGGCAAGTAGGACATATTCAAACGTCAGCCGTCTCATGGGAGGGAGCGGGTATCGGCGGCAGGCGGCCATGAGGGTCTTGAGTGAAGCGATCTGACTGGCTGCGGGCATCAACTGTTGCCGCTGTTCCTCTGTCGTGCCGTTCAAAGAAATCGCCAGATTCACCGCGAGCGCCGCCATGTCTTTCAACCGGGTGGCAAGCCCCGCAGTCGAGACCGTAATGCGGCGCGGCGACCAGCCCAGTCCCCACGATTTGTTTGTCAGGCAGCGGATTGCGGCGGACAGCGCCTCACTATTCGCCAGAGGCTCGCCCATGCCCATGAACACGAGGTTGGTGAGGCGTTCTTCGCCGGTGAGCTGATCCTGGGCCGTGAGTATCTGATCGACGATCTCATGTGCTTTGAGATTACGCTTCAGCCCCATCGTGCCGGTCAGGCAGAAACCGCAGTCCAGCATACAGCCGACCTGCGTCGAGACGCAGAGTGTCAGTCGGTCTTCATCGGGAATCAGGACCGTTTCAATGCGCAGGCCATCATCCAGCCTCAGCAGTAATTTGCGCGTACCATCGGATGATTGGAGGACCGTGCAGTCCTGGGTGCGTTGAATCGTTGCGACGGTTGCCAGCTTCTCGCGATCGATTTGCGAGAGATCGGTCATCTGCGCGATGGTGCGAGCCCGGCGTTGATACAGCCACCGAAAAATCTGACCGGTCCGATAACCAGGCCAGCCGAATCCACGCACAAGCGTGGCCATCTGGGGCTCGGTCAAGCTCAGTAGATTGGTCTGTGTGCGCGAAGATTCGGTCATGGACATATCGACGTTCATTGATGAGAGGGCAGGGTATCACAGGGTGGGGGTAATCGGCAGCATTCGTTCGGCCAAAAGCCTGGAATCAAGCATCCTACCTCCTACCCCTGTGGCCTATAATGTGTTACTACATTTAAATATGACAATCGCATCATCTTGCTCATTCCTTGTTGCAGCAGCATTTGTTGCTTTATTGGGGCCTTTATCTGCCCAGGTGCTGGCCTCGCAAGTGAGTAATGGAGACGCCTCCGCTGCCGGTTCCTGCGAATCTGCCGAAGAGTGCTTTGCTGCAGCGGCGCAGCCCAAAGAACGATTAGGCAACCAACTCACCAAAGATCAAGTCTCGGCGCTCAAGCTGGAGCGGTTACGCTTAGTTACAGAGCGATTCCCCGGTTCGGTCTGGGCCAAGCGTGCGGGGGTGTTGTCCGGGGTGTTGTTGGTTGAACGAAATCCCGCAGCGGCCATGCCGTTTTTGCGGGCGGGTCAACGCGACCTTCCGGTGCTCGACGATTACCTGCGTCTCTGGATGGGCGAGGCGATGCTGCACCTGGGCGATGCGAAAGAGGCTGCCGGACTGTTCGAGAGTGTGATCCAGGCGGTGCCGGATTCCAATTTGAGCAGCCTCGTCGCGCTCCGTGCCGGAGAAGCCTGGTATCAAGCGGCGAGTTGTCCGGAGGCGCTGGGCTGGTTGGCGAAGGCGGTGACGAACAACGAAAAAGACAAAGATCCTTTCATGCCGAAAGCGTGGCTGCGTATGGCGGCCTGTCACCTTCGTGCCGGCCAAATTGCTGAAGGGCGAACGACGCTCAAGCAACTCTGGGTCCGGTTTGCCTATGCGCCGGAAGCGAAAGAGGCGGAGGCGCTGCTTCTTACAAATCTTGGCGGGGAACCATGGGCTGCATCTTCGGACGATCATTTCAATCGGGCGCAGTCGTTTCTCGGCCAGGCATTGCATGCGGAGGCGATTGAGGAGCTGAAAAAGTTTTTGACAATGGAGCCGGGCTCGGCCCATCGCGGGAGTGCGAAGCTGAAGCTCGGAGTCGCGCAGGTGCGGTTGAAGCAATACGATCAGGCCCGCGAGACGTTTCGGGCGCTCATGGCCGAACACGTGGCGGAATCCGATGAAGCGACCGTCTGGCTCGCGCGGGTCTATCTGCGCCAGGCGACGGGAGCGAAGCTGCTGGAATTGAGTCGGACTCTGGATAAGCTCTCGCTGTCGGCGGAGCAGAAGGGGCAGATCAATATTTTTGCCGGAATCTGGCTGGAAGATCAGAAGCAGTTCAATGAGGCGATTGCCAAGTATCGGTTGGTGGCGAAGGCGGGAGAGCCGGCGACTCAGCGGGCAGAGGCATCCTGGCGAGTCGGGTGGACTTTGTATCGTACGGCTCGCTACAAAGAGGCCATCGAGGTCTTGCAGCATATCGTCGATCAGCGCGATAGCGATTATGAGCCCCAAGCGCTCTATTGGATTGCTCGTTCCCTGACGCAGACGCAAAATGGCCGGGCTCGTGATGTCTATGCGCAATTGTGCCGGCAGTATCCCTTCACGTACTACTGCCAGTTGGCCAGGGAGCAGGCGCCGGATGCGGTGATTGAAGTTGGAGGTCAGGCTGCACCGACGGCGGTGACGGAATCGCCGACTTCGGAGGTCGTTGCTCCTTCGTTGATGAAATTTGCAGAGGTGGAGCAGCAGCCGGCCTATCGTCGGGCATTGGAACTGAAGATGTTGGGGCTCGAAGCCGATGCGGCGCGCGAACTGGCGGCCCTCACTGAGCAATATACCCGTGATCCGGATGTCTTGATGACGCTCTCGATGCGGTTGAACGAGGTGGGGGCCTATAACCACGCGTTGCGTTTAGCCCGTGCCCGGTTCCGCGAAAAGTTGGAGCGCACCGGTGGAACGGTGGCTCCTGGTCTCTGGAGCGTGGCGTATCCCACCGGTTTGATCCCGACCATCAAGACGCAGGGATTGAATGGCGTGAATCCCTATTTGGTCGCGGCCATCATTCGGGAAGAGAGCCAGTACGATGTGCGGGCGGTCTCTCGGGTCGGCGCAATCGGATTGATGCAGGTCATGCCGGCCACGGCGAATCAGGTCGCGCAGCGGCATCATTTCCCCGCTGTAACCCGAGAAGATCTTTTTGATCAGGAGACGAATGTGCGGATCGGGGCCCGATACGTCGAGCAATTATTGGCCCAGTTCTCCGGGAATGTGGTTCACACGATTGCCGCCTACAATGCAGGGCCGATTGTCGTCGGCAATTGGGCGGACCAGCATCGCGGGCGCAGCCAGGATGAGTTTGTCGAACTGATTCCGTTTCAGGAGACACGTCAGTATGTGAAGCGGGTCCTGCGGAGCTTCAAAGAGTATCTTCGGTTGGCTGGCAGTGCTGGTCCGGTTTCTTGACAAGATGTAGTGAAGTTTTTATAGTGCCCCACAATCTATTGGGTTTATTGGGAGATTTTGAGAATGGCGCTGGATCGTCTCGATGCACTGGAAAGCCGGATTCGTGAGCTGGTGAAACTTGTTCAGGAATTCAAGAAAAAGAATGCGTTGTTAGAGGATGAGCTGAAGGCGACGCGTCAGCGCCTCTCCTCACAAGACGACATGAATCTGCAGTGGGAACAGGAGCGGGTGGACATCAAGGCGCGTATTGAGCGAGTGATGGGAGAGATCGATTTGTTGGAATGTTTGGACGATTCCAAGGAGGTGGCTCTTGACTAAGACCATTGATGTGGAAATTTATGGCCAGCGTTATTCGATTCGCGGTGAGGCGGATGATGTGTATATTCGCCGGCTTGCGAGTTTCGTGGATGAACACATGCGGACGTTGGCTGAGGGGATGAAAACGGCGACGCCGTCCAAGCTGGCTGTCTTGACGGCGATCAATTTGGCCCACCAATTCTTCGAGTCGGAAAAGAAGCGGACCCAAGGCGAGGCCGATGTCGATCGCCGGATGGAGACGCTGATGGAATCCATCGAGGAGCAGATGCCGATCTCGTTCTTCAGGTGAGTTTCACCTTGCTTTCGGAAAAGGCCTTTGTTATCGTGGGTCTAGTGTCTTTGCGTTATGCGTGTGTCGAGTAATGAGGAATCGGTCTCCAGGAACGTCATCCAGAACAGAATGTGTGATCGAGATAGTCGAATGATCAACGCACAAGAGAACAGCGGTGTATCTGTGTATGCAGTCCTCGTACGGTGGATGCTCACAATGTGGGTCGCCCCCGTTAGGCGGTTCGTGTGGACGATCGTAGATCGGTGTGTGGACATGGTCGTGGATATGTCGCGCGCTGTGGGTCGTGAGTTGCACGTTCAGCCTGTGCTTGCGGTTACCCCTCGTCGGCAGAGCATGCGGGTAGGAGTTCGAGTGTCTCGGCCGGACGGGAGCGGATACAGATACACAGGTGGTCGATCTTCTGGTTCCCGTGTGCGATCGCGTTTGGGATGATAGCGTTCCCGGTTTAAGCCTTCCTTGTTTTCTCTCCACCCTCGCATAGCGCTGCATTGCTAACAGATTGCAGAGAATAGGCGATCTGGCCTGTTTTCTCCATGAAGGGGGTGCTCCCATTTCTACCTCACTGGTTGCCTACATACTCTGTGGACTCATCGGGGCTCTGATCGGTGCCGGGCTGCTTGAAGTGGTTCGTCGTCAACTCGCTTCATCCAAACGAACGGAAGCGGAAGATCAAGCAAAGCACATTACCCAAAACGCTCAGCGCGAGGCCGAAACGCTGATCAAGGAAGCCAAGCTCGAGTCGAAGGATCTGATCTTTCAAGCCAAGACCGATTTGGAAAAAGAGCAGAAGGTCCGGCTTGCCGAGCTGGCGGTGACGGACAAGCGGCTTGTCCAACGTGAAGAGAATTTGGACCGGAAGCTTGGAGCGATCGAGAAGCGGGAAGCGGACGCGCAAAGGCGGGATCAGGAGTTTGCGCGGCGTGAAGAAGGACTCGCCAAGAAAGAAGCAGCCTGCGCCAAGGTCGAGCGCGAGCATCGCGAGGCACTCGAACGAGTGGCCGGAATGACGGGCGATGAGGCCAAGAAGCAATTGATGGTTGAAATGGAAAGTCAGGCCCGTCTCGATGCGGCCGGGTTTGCCAAGCGGACATTGGAAGAGGCGCGTGAGAATTCTGAACGGGAAGCGCGCGAAATTATTACCAGTTCGATTCAGCGCGTCGTGCGCGACTACGTGGCGGAATCCACGATCTCTGTGGTTCAGATCCCCAATGACGCGATGAAGGGTCGGATCATCGGTCGGGAAGGGCGGAACATTCGGGCGATTGAGGCGGCAACGGGCATCGATTTGATCATCGATGAAACGCCGGAAGCGGTGATCATCTCAGGGTTCGATCCATTGCGGCGTGAAATCGCCAAAGTGTCGCTTGAACGGCTGATGCATGATGGGCGGATTCACCCAACACGGATCGAAGAAATCGTCGAAAAGGTGAAGGTTGATATCGATAAGTTGATGTACGAGGAAGCCGAGAAGATTATTTTCGAACTGGGCCTTTCCGATTTCCATCCGGAACTGATCAAAGTGTTAGGCCGGTTGAAGTACCGGACGAGCTACGGTCAGAACAATCTGTATCATGCTCGTGAGGCTGCCTATATTTGCGGAATCATGGCGTCGGAGCTGGGGCTCGATGTCAAACTGGCGCGTCGCGGGGCGTTGCTCCATGACATCGGCAAAGCGGTCAGTCACGAAGAGGAAGGTCCGCACGCGATGCTCGGCGCTGAGATCGCCAAGAAGTACGGTGAGTCTGCGAAGATCGTCAACGCGATTGCGGGTCACCATGAGCAGGTGGAGCCGATCTGTCCGGAGAGTGTGTTGGTCGCGGCTGCAGAAGCGCTGTCTGCCGCGCGGCCTGGTGCACGACGTGAAGCG
>CAYHNM010000014.1:9796-12453 GCA_964357985.1 uncultured Nitrospira sp.
CGTATGGTGCCGCGCGTGGTTTCTCAGCGGCAGGTGGATGTCGTCATCGGGAACGGGGAGAATGTGGCCGGTGGATTCGGGATTACGCCGGAACTGGCGGAAGAACTCTTCGAGATGGGCTTGTCCGTCATCACAACCGGGAATCATGCCTGGGACAAGAAGGAAATCCTCGACTATTTTCCGCGTGAGCCGCGATTGTTGCGTCCTGCGAATTATCCGGCCGGGGTTCCGGGCAATGGCAGTTACGTCGTCGAAACTCCCGGCGGGGAAAAGCTGGCAGTGCTTCAGCTGATGGGGCGAGCCTATATGCCGACGCTCGACTGTCCGTTCCAAGCGGCCAAGCGGGAAGTGGCGAAGCTGAAGCGGGAAACGGCGGCGGTACTCGTCGACATGCATGCCGAGGCGACGTCGGAAAAGATGGCGATGGGACATTATCTCGATGGCGATGTCGTGGCGGTGGTGGGGACCCACACGCATGTGCAAACGGCCGACGAGCAGATCTTGCCGAAAGGTACGGCCTATCTGACGGATATCGGTATGACCGGTCCGTTGCATGGTGTCATCGGAGTCAAAAAAGAACTCGCGATTGAAAAGTTTCTGACCGGGATGCCGAAACGATTTGAAGTTGCTTCCGGGCCCACTGTTTTTTGCGCAGTGCTGATCGAGGTTGATGCGCAACTCGGAAAGGCGATTACGATCGAACGGATCCGGGTCATCGACTAAGGGAGATCTCACCACGGGCTTCAGAATACCTACGTCGCTCTCCTCTCCAGCCTCTTCGGTCAGGCAGGTTCATACTGTCTCGGAATTGACCAGTCTCGTACGGTCCACGCTTGAATCCAGTTTCACCGAGGTGTGGCTGGAAGGTGAAGTGTCGAACCTCCGTGCTCCTGCATCCGGTCATCTCTATTGCACGCTTAAAGACGAGTCGAGCCAGATTCGCGCCGTCCTCTTCAGGACGACCGCGACGCGTTTGCGATTTGCCCTTGAGGATGGACTCCATGTCATTGCCCGCGGGCGAGTGACGGTGTACGAACCGCGCGGGGAATACCAGATTATTTTGGACTATGTCGAGCCCAAAGGACGCGGGGCTCTGCAGGTGGCCTTTGAACAACTAAGAGCACGACTCACGGAAGAGGGGTTGTTTGACGAGGGCCGCAAGCGGCCGCTCCCCGAATTGCCTCGGGCGGTTGGTCTGGTGACGTCGCTGAGCGGCGCTGTGATTCGCGATATGTTGACGGTGTTGCATCGTCGTTGCCCTACGCTGCATATCATCATTGTTCCCGTTCAGGTGCAAGGTGAGGGTTCGGCCGAACAGATTGCAGCGGCGATTCAAATGCTCAGTGAGTCTGGCTTGGTGGAGGTGATGATCGTTGGGCGTGGCGGCGGTTCACTCGAGGATCTTTGGAGTTTCAATGAAGAGATTGTGGTGCGGGCGATTGCGGCGTCGCGAGTTCCGGTAGTCTCCGCCGTCGGACATGAAACGGATGTCACGTTGGCAGACTTTGCTGCGGATCTTCGCGCGCCGACACCATCGGCTGCTGCAGAAGCGGTGGCGCCGGTTTTGGCTCAGATTGTGAGCAGGTTGGCTGAATTGTCGGCTCGGCTTCAGCAAGTGGTTGGTCGGCGGATGGAGGAAGAGCGTCAGCGGTTGCGATTGGCGACCCATCAAATTGCCGCGGTGCGTGTTCGAGTGCAGGAAGAGATCCAACGGGTTGATGCGACGGTATACGAGATGTCGGCGGCTGTTCGTCTGGTGCTGCAGGTCGGGCAGGACAGAATGGTTCGTGCTCACCGGGGATTGATGGCGGAGAGCCCTCATTCTCGTGTGCGTCATGGACTGGCCGTTGTTCCACAACTGGCGGTCCGGCTCTATCAGGGTACTCGTGGGATCGTAGAGGCTCGCACGCAGCGGGTCCAATCGTGCGCCGCTCGCTTGCATGCACTGAGTCCTTTGGCGACATTGGGGCGAGGCTATAGCGTACTCCAGCACGCGCGTACTGGTGAGGTGATTCGGGGCGTGGATGATGTGAACGTTGGGGAGGAGCTTCAGGCGAAGTTGATCGATGGGCGATTGCTGTGCATCGTGAAAGCAGGAGTGCCGGATTCTCTGATTTAAAATCGGCTGAAGAGCCGCTATACTTTATCAATCCTGGATCATGAGGAGTCGACTGTGGCGGCAGTGAAGTTTGAACAAGCGATGGCTCGGTTGGAAGCGATTGTGGGGCAATTGGAAAATGGCGATCTTTCGCTGGATGAATCGCTCAAGATCTTTGAAGAAGGAATACGCCTCTCGAAAAACTGCCTGAAAGTGCTGGAAGAAGCTGAACGGAAAGTGGAAGTGCTGGTTCAGGATACAAACGGCAAAAAACAGTTACGAGCATTTTCCCTCGACGATGATGCTGATGAGGCTTCTCTTGAGCCGTAGGTGTTCCGCATCTGTTCGGATGGTTCTCACATAGTCCGCTTACGTATTCAACCATGGTGAATCAAGTACGCCCGGTAAAGGATCGGCTCGACCGAGTGCTGGTCGCGCGAGGTCTTGCCCAAAGCCGGGATGTGGCTGTTCGGATGATCCTTGCCGGAGAAGTTCGGCTCGATGGCGCTCTTTCCGATAAGCCTGCGAAGTTGGTTCCGCTTGATTCGGCGATTGACGT
>CAYHNM010000014.1:12553-13748 GCA_964357985.1 uncultured Nitrospira sp.
GTGAAGCCGCAATTCGAAGTGGGGAAGGGGCAGGTTGGCCGGGGGGGAATTGTTCGCGATGAGGCGCAGCGGCAGGCCGTGCTGCAACGTATTCTGGCTTGTGCTGAGGGGCTTGGACTAACTCAGAAGGCGACTCTTGATTCTCCAATCCGTGGGAAGAAGGGGAACCTCGAGTTTCTTAGTATTTTCGAGTCTAATGAAAATGTTTATGCTAAGAAGGAGTCAGATTTGAGGGGTGGCGTGTGAAGAGTTGGAGGATTGCATGAAGGTCTTAGTGACAGGTGGTGCCGGATTCATTGGTTCGCACGTGGTCGATCGCCTGGTAGAGGAAGGGCACGACGTTGTCGTCGTGGACAATCTCTCCACGGGAAAGCGAAAGAATGTGAATCGTGCTGCGAATCTTTATAAATTAGACATCCAGAGCTCACGGTTGGAGCGGGTTTTTCGAAATGAGCGGCCCAATGTTGTCATTCACTTGGCAGCCCAGGTGAGCGTGAGAAGCTCCGTTGCAGACCCTGTATTTGATGCGCAAGTAAATATCCTCGGTACGATGAATGTGGTGCATCAGGCGGTTCAGCATGGAGCGAGGAAGGTGGTGTTCTCCTCTTCAGGCGGGGCCATTTACGGCGAGCAAGATATGTTTCCCGCTCCGGAGAGCCATCCAACGAATCCGCTCTCGCCTTACGGAATCAGCAAATTGTGCGGGGAGCATTACTTGTCATACTTCCAGCGTACCAGCGGTATTCAAACGGTCAGTCTGCGGTACGCCAACGTATACGGGCCAAGGCAGGATCCGGAAGGCGAGGCGGGAGTTGTGGCCATCTTTATCCAAAAGATGTTGAACAATGAGCAGCCTATCATCAATGGGAACGGGCGTCAGACGAGAGATTTCGTGTTTGTGGATGACGTAGCCGAGGCGAATCTTGCCGCAATGGGCCAGGAGACTCAGGGGGTTTATAACGTCGGTACAGGCGTCGAGACATCCATCAATGAGCTGTTCAGGCTGCTGGCAAATTTGACCGGTGCTACCTCAAAAGAAGTGCATGGACCCGCTAAGAAGGGGGAGCAGCTAAGGAGTCTTGTCGACCCTGCTAAAATTCGACAAGCGCTTGGTTGGGAGATGAAGGTTGATCTGCCTGATGGGCTGAAGCGGACCGTAGCATTTTTTAGAGAAAAGATGAGCTAGCGGGAAGCG
>CAYHNM010000015.1:0-13537 GCA_964357985.1 uncultured Nitrospira sp.
TGGTGCCGAAGGCGGGAGTTGAACCCGCATGACCTTGCGGTCGCTGGTACCTGAAACCAGTGTGTCTGCCATTCCACCACTTCGGCAAGAAGGGTCGAGGGAGGGATTATCCTGAATTCACGCTACCGGCGTCAAGCAACTATGTGCGCAGCCTCAAAAGAGCGCCGGAGATTCGATCCCGGGGATTGCCCAGCCTTCACGTGCGGCAAGATCGCGAGGATCCCCACTGAGCACAATGCGCTCACGCACCAACCCTGCGGCCGCCAGCAACATAGTGGAATCGATGTGCGGCGCGTCCTCGACGATGAGGACATCGAACCGCACGCGCGCAAACAGCGGATCACTGGCAATCCGCGCCGGGGTTGAGATCACCAGGCGACGATTCTGGATAAAGGCTTGTCGGTTGGTATTTTCTTCTGCCGCCAATAGTTCGCGAATCTTCTTCGTTCCGCCCAATTTCGTGATGGCCTCTTTGAGGTCATCAAATTCCGGGCGCAAATCTTTCGGGACGGCCGCTTCAGGAACCAATTCGTCGATACGCACCTTGGCGATCTCCAGCTCCTTGGTCAGTTCACCGATCTGCTGCTCGTAGAGCACCCGATATTGCTGGAGCGATTCGACGTTTTTCCCGACGGTCTGCATGCCGATCCGGCGCCAGAGGGGGAGATTTTCGTATTCCGTCAGAATCGCCGTGACATCCTTGATCTTCGCCTGAAACTCGCTCAACTGGGTCAACAGTCTCCACTCCAACAAACGGACTTCATCCAGGTCCTTCTGTTTCTGCCCTTTGTAGGCCAGCAGCGGGGTCAGCTCACGAAACCGGTCATACTTTCGCCGAAGCGAGGCTTTATCTGCCCGGGACTTGGCGTAAAACTGATGCATCTGCGCTTCAAACCCGAGTTCATGGATGGAAATTCCGCTCGCTTGAGAGACGATGCTCATCTCGTAGCGGCTGATCCAGGTCTTGTAGGTCAATCCGCTGGCTTTCATGGCTTTCGCGATCGTCCCGACCATCTCATCAGACGAGCGATGATCCGGACCGATGAGTAAAATCCGTTTGTTCGCGCGAATCAGCTCAAGCACGAGCGTTGCGATCCTCTGACGACGCAAGGCCTGATCTTCGAGCCACACCGTGGTCAAGATCGCCGAAGAACCAAGGGCGGCTTGGCTCGGATCACCTGACGACACCAAGAGCGGCACCAGGCGCTCCGACGGGCCGAGATTGTACGCATCCGCCTGGCTGATCATGTCTCGCAACCGCGTCGCGATGGTACCAAGGTGCCCGGCGCGATCGGGAATGAGCGTCGCGGAAGGAACTGAGGCTCCTATGGCATCCACCGCTTGCACCAGCACCACATTACCCTGACAACTCAGCACCACCCCCTCAGTGGCTTCAATTTCGTCTCCAGGAACAATGGACACGGGAAGATCGATCGGCAGGAGACATCCGGCCGGGAGGGTGAATTCATACACGTGGAGGCCTCCCACTGTATGAACCAGCCGTCCCCTGGTCACCACTCTAGGAATATCCAGTCCGGCGTCGTTCGCTTGCAGGACCTCTCGATCCAGGCTTGCGGCACAAATTTCCAAACAGGCTCTGGCTGTTAACTGCATCTCGCTCCTCTCACTCTCGTCGACCGGTGGGCCATGATATAGGGGCCCGTCGGCACCTGTCCAGGCCGCCAACACGACCCGAAAAGTGAATAGAGAATTGACTTTTCAACCTGATCCCCCGTATCCTCACTTCCTTTCCAACAGAAGGAGTGAGGGGTATGAAAGTCATTCTGCAAGAAACGATGGATGGGGTCGGCCATCTCGGCGATCTGATCGATGTTCGGGACGGGTTTGCCCGAAACTTCCTGTTGCCTCGCAAGAAGGCCGTTGAAGCCAACAGCCGCAGCATTAAGGCATTCGAGCACGTGAAGCGTGTCGCAGCGGAGAAGGCGAAAAAAGAGAAGCTCGAAATTGAAGTGCATGCCAAGAACGTTTCTGCTGTCACCCTCACCATTGAGGCACAGGTCGGAAAAGACGACAAGATGTTCGGGTCTGTGACATCCAAAGACTTAGCCGAAGCTTTGGCAGCACAAGGGTTTACTATTGATCGGCGCAAGATCCAGCTGGCACAGCCTATAAAGGAACTGGGCACCGTCACTGTCCCGATCAAGATGCCACGAGAAGTGACCGCCACCGTGACCGTCCGCGTGGTCAAGAAGCAAGAACAGGAAGCTGCTGCTGAAGCATAACGGGGATACACCGTGGAGGGGTGATGCGCGACGCGATCGGGTCACTAGACGCTCTAAAATCAACTGATCTGGATGTCTACGCCGCGATTGAAGCGGAAGAGACCCGTCAACGTGACAAACTCTTGTTGATCGCGTCAGAGAACTTTGCCAGCCCCGCTGTCTTGGCTGCCCAAGGCAGTTTGATGACCAACAAGTACGCCGAAGGTTATCCCGGCAAACGCTACTACGGCGGATGCGAGCATGTCGACACCGTCGAAGCACTGGCGATTCAACGGGCCAAAGAACTCTTCGGTGCGGACCATGTCAACGTTCAGCCACACTCCGGCTCATCGGCAAACATGGCAGCCTACCTGTCGGTACTCAAGCCGGGCGACACCATCCTGGGGATGGACCTCGCCCATGGCGGCCACCTGACTCACGGCAGTAAGGTGAGTTTCTCGGGCATGATCTTCAAAGCCTTCTCTTACGGAGTGGATCGCCAGACCGAGACGATTGACTACGATGCCGTACAAAAACTGGCGGATGAATGTCGCCCGCGAATGCTCGTCGTCGGTGCGAGTGCGTACGCGCGCGTCCTCGACTTTCCTCGCTTCCAACAGATCGCCAAATCGGTCGGCGCCTATCTCATGGTGGATATCGCCCATATCGCCGGACTGATCGCAGCGGGACTCCATCCCAGCCCGGTCCCCTTCGCCGACTTCGTCACGACGACCACCCACAAGACCCTCCGTGGTCCCCGTGCCGGTATCGTGATGTGCAAAGCCGAGCACGCCAAGGCCGTCGATAAGATTATCTTCCCGGGACTTCAGGGTGGACCCTTGATGCATGTGATCGCGGCGAAAGCCGTGGCCTTCAAAGAAGCCTTGTCGCCCTCCTTCAAGAAATATCAACAGCAGGTGATCGCGAATGCTCGTGCACTCGCACAGGGGCTCGTCGACCGCGGCTACAAGATTGTCTCCGGTGGAACCGACACCCATCTGTTCCTGGTGAACCTCACCAACAAGGGCATTACCGGGAAAGAGGCCGATGCCGCGCTCGACGCCGCAGGAATCATCGTCAATAAGAATGCCGTTCCCTATGACGAAAAGCCCCCGTCCGTGGCCAGTGGCATTCGACTTGGCACGCCGATCGTCTCTACGCGCGGCATGCGAGAGGCAGACATGAAAGAAATCGTGGCCCTCATCGACCGCGTCCTGCAACACCGCCACGATGCCACTGTCCTGGAAGAGGTTCGCGCTCAAGCGAAGGCGTTGTGCAACCGCTTCCCTATTTTCCACACCTACTAGCCCACAGGCATAAGGGCAGGGTCGCCACCAGTGAAATGTCCGTTCTGCGACGAGCTCGAAGATAAGGTGGTGGACTCGCGTATGGCCAAGGAAGGCGAGGTCATTCGCCGGCGCCGCGAGTGTCTCGGCTGTAAACGGCGCTATACCACCTACGAGCGGGTTGAAGAAATTCTCCCGGTGGTCGTGAAGAAAGACGGGCGGCGCGAATCGTTCGACCGCACGAAAATCTTGTCCGGCCTCAAGAAAGCCTGTGAGAAAAGGCCCATCAGCACGGCAACAATCGAGGACGTCACGGATCGCATCGAGAAGCGAATCCAGGAGATGGGTGAAAGTGAAATTGAAAGTCGGATCGTCGGCGAAGAAGTCATGAAGGAGCTGCACCAACTCGACCAGGTCGCCTATGTCCGGTTCGCGTCAGTCTACCGGGAGTTCAAGGACATTGATCAATTCATGGACGAACTCAAATCCCTGGCTCAACAGCGTCGGGAGCGGTAACGCGAGGGTTCCTCGGCCCTCTCGTCCTGCTTTCCGCTCCTTCTTCTCTCTCCTCCGATTTCTCAGCCCAGCAATCGATTGCTATCCGTCAACTAACACGGCTTCATAGAGCCATGGCTTCTACGAAACTCCCGCCCGCCAAAGTCCGCAGGAAGTCGTCGAAGGTTGGGGCAACGAATGTTGCGATCATCGGTGCCGGGCGTGGGGGAACCGCGCTCATGGAAATTTTTGCGAATGATCCTCTCGTCCAAATCGTAGGCATCGCGGAAGTGAACGCACAAGCCCCCGGCGTCGCGCTCGCGAAGCAACTGCAGATCCCCGTCACACGAGACTATCGCAAACTCTTAGCCATGGAACGGGTAGACCTCGTGATCGATGTGTCCGGCGATGCCGAGGTCTGGCAGTTCCTGCAGGACTTTCACCGGATGGGCGTGACCATCATCGGTGGAGCCAGCGCCAAGTTCATGTGGGAACTGATCGGCGCGCGCATCCGTGCCACTGCAGAAATTGAGAACACGCTCAACAAGTACCAATCGCTCTATCGGTTATATGTGAAAGAGACCGGCGCTGCCGTCACCGAAGAACGGACACGCATCGCCTGCGAAATTCATGACGGTCTTGTCCAGAGTCTCGCCGGCGTCAATTTCAAGCTCGACTTATGCCAGGAACTTGTACGCAAGAACCCGAAAGCAAGCCTCGCCACGATCAAAGAAAGCAAGGCCCAGCTGAAACTCGCCATTCAAGAAGCCCGGCAAGTCATCTTCAATTTACGGCCCCTCCATTATGACAAAATGGAGCTGATTCCTGCGCTGACCAACTATCTCAAGTCCTACGAAACTCAAGCCCACATCAAAGCGCAGTTCACCGTGACCGGGGATGAGCAAATTCTGTTTCCCCGAACGAAGATTTTCTTGTTCCGGATTATTCAGGAAGCCTTGAGCAACGTTCAAAAACATGCAAAGGCCGACCGTGTCTCAATCAAACTGGAGATCAACCTTGAGATGTTGCGCGTGACCATTTCAGACAATGGCATCGGCTTTGATATGGACGCCGTGTTGCGAGATCCTGATAAATGGGATCACTTTGGCATTCGAGGCATTATTGAGCGGGCCAAACTCGTCGGTGGAGAGGGGCACATCGATTCCAAGCAGGGGCGAGGCACGACGATCACAGTCGAAGTCCCCCTCATGAATAAGGAGACTAGCGAACATGGACAAGATTAAAGTCCTCATTGCCGATGACCATCGCGTCGTTCGAGAAGGGCTGGCCGCCATTCTCAAAACCAAGGAGGATCTCCATATCGTGGGAGAAGCCCAGGATGGAATGGAAGCAGTTGAAAAGGCCAAGGCCCTGGTTCCCGATGTCATTCTTATGGACGTCAGCATGCCTCGCATGGGAGGCGTCGAAGCCACGAGGCAAATCAAACGAGAATTCCCCCACATCGGGATCGTGGCACTGACGATGTACGAAGAGCACCAGTACATCTTCGATCTTGTCCGTGCCGGTGCCACCGGCTACCTTCTGAAAGATTCTGAATCTTCCCAAATCGTCGCGGCGATTCGCGCAATCTACCGAGGCGAATCGTTGATTCACCCGTCAGTCGCCAGCAAGATTCTTGCTGAATTTTCCCTCATGGCTCAGAAGAAGGGCAAAAAGCCGGGGTGGGTGGAACATGACCTCACCGAACGTGAAATCACGGTTCTCCGGTTAGTTGCTGACGGAAAGACCAACAAGGAAATCGCAAACGCACTGGACCTCAGCGAAAAGACCGTGAAAAATCACGTGCGCAACATCTTCCACAAACTGCAGGTCTATGATCGAACCCAGGCGGCCATTCTCGCAATCCGGAAAGGATTGATTGAACTGGACCCACGACCCTGAACGATCACAAGAGCACCGTTCAAGATTTATTTTTAAAAATCCACAGTTGTACTTTTTTTACAACACTTTGCAAATCGCATAAAGTCTATTTTATACAAACATTTCAATGCCTTGAGAGATATGCTTCATGGCAAGCCTCTTGCTAAATGACAGTTCGTCATTTGAATTTGGAGGCTCTCGTGAGGAATCAGCAAACTCTAGCCGCTCCGATTACCTGCTCTGGCATTGGGCTTCACTCGGGCCAGCCAGTAACCATTACGCTCAGACCAGCGCCTGTGAATACAGGTGTCGTCTTCGTGAATCGGAACGGAAAGTCAGGAGCCTCCCTCCCTGCATCTATCGAGCATTTGGTGCCGACCGAACTATGCACCGCAATCAACGGCAATGGCTTTCAGGTCAAGACGATTGAGCATGTACTGGCCGCCCTCTCAGGACTGGGGGTTGATAATGTATACATCGATGTCACGGCCGGAGAAATTCCCGTCATGGACGGCAGCGCTGCACCGTTTGTCCGTTTGATCCATTCCGTAGGCCTGACCTCACAATCCCGCCGCCAGCCCTATTTGAAAATCATGGCTCCGATTGAAGTGTGCGACGGCCAAAAGCGTGTGCGCATCGAACCGTCCTCGACGCCCAAAATTACGTACACCATTCACTACAATCATCCGATGATCAAGACGCAGGTCTATACGCACGACTGTTCCGCGGATACCTTTGAGCAGGATATCGCAGAAGCCCGCACATTCGGATTCTTGCACGAAGTACAAGCCCTCTGGGCGCGCGGTCTCGGACAAGGCGGAAGCCTCGAGAATACCGTGGTACTCTCAGAGAGCGGGATCATGAATGAATCCGGCCTTCGCTTCTCAAACGAATTTGTCCGCCACAAGGTCCTGGATCTTATTGGGGATTTCTCACTTCTTGGCATGCCTTTCATCGGCCACCTCATTGCCGAACGGTCGGGACATGCGCTCCACACTCGTCTTGTCGAGCAAATCTTGGAACAGCCTGAAAAATGGATTCTACTCAACACAGAATCCGCTTCCGCTGAATCCAGGAAGTCGCTTCCGATCAGCCGGTCACAGCCAGCCGTCGCGCTTCAGGCCTCATAACTACTCATCTATATTGAGATTGATTTCGTACGGGAGGGAGAGGGGTTGCTCGCCTTCACGAGGCGCACTCATGAGTAAACGCCGAGAGTGAGTGGCCTCACCCTCGGCGAGTCATACTCGGCGGGCTACTTCTTCTTCTTCTTTGCTGCTGCTTTCTTCGTTGCCAAGAGTCTCACCCCCCTCCCTTTAAAGGAATACGACAACCTACACCGCTTGAACCAACACATCCTCAAGTGCTTCAAACGTATTCGGACCGACTTTCCTAAATCGTTTATCCCGCTTCAGTGACGTCGCCACAGAGGTCAACGGCGTTTTCCCTTTGATCTGCAGCCCACCTTCCGCAAGCCGTTGCAGCAATTCCTTCGCATGCATGGCACGGTTGGACTCGCGCAAGATTTCATACGTCGCTTCGGGAACACTCTTTCCGACGTACTTGCTACGACCTAAGAGAATTTCACGCGACTGATCCGTCACATCCATGACCGGAAGAGTCCGCACGCCCTTATTATCATCGGTAATGATTTGACTGGAGAGACTGGCAAGCTTCGCTTTATCCGCTTCTACTCGGTAGAGCGTCTCGGCAAGTTCAAGGTATTTCTTGATCGTCGCAATTTCGTCATCGAGTCGACGCTTCTTTTTCTCAAGCTCCTGAAACCTATTCTTGTAGGCATGGATCCGCTGCTCAAGACCTACAAGGATATCTGTTAGTTCTTCCACAGCACCCTCAACAGAAGCATGCTTGCTTTATAGCATTGCATACAAGAACTGTCAAGCACCAACAACATACTAAAATACTATGACGATAAAGTAGCTTTCTCTACAGAAGAAAAAGCTGTGACAAGTACATGGACAAGGCTTGTCTGTCACAAAACAGAAACTTACCATCTCCATATTTATAAATGGTTACGATTTATTCTTTCATATGCTTTGAATTAATTGCACGTGTCAATACACCAACTCTGCCAACCATTGCTGGATAGGGAGCCTGAAGATAGGCAGGTAGTCCTCATGAGGCCTTGTGCTATGATTCGCCATGCTTGACTCATCACCCCCCAATGAAGCACCTGTTACCTTGCTCTTGGAAACAGCCATTCATGCAGCAAGACAAGCAGGCAAGGTCCTCTCGCGTTACGCACGCACCGGTTTCCGCGTCGAGAACAAGAGCGCTATCGATCTCGTCACGGAGGCAGATCATGCCGCCGAGCAATGCGTCATCGATGTGATTCTTGCCAGCTATCCCGATCACGGCTTTCTTGCGGAAGAGCGAGGACGCAGTGGCCAGAGTCAGTCACCCTACGTCTGGATTATCGATCCGCTCGACGGCACCACAAACTTTGCACATGGCTTTCCTACATATTGCGTATCCATTGGCCTTGAGTACAAGGAGCAGTGTGTACTTGGCGTTGTGTACGATCCCAGTCGCGATGAACTCTTCAGCGCCACGCGTGGTGGCGGAGCGCGGGTCAATGATCAACCACTCCACGTCTCTCACACAGCACAGTTAGATCAAGCCCTCCTGGTAACCGGCTTTGCTTACAATATTCGAGAAACTCCGAATAACAACCTCGATCACTTTGCTCGGTTTGCACTTCTGGTCCAAGGACTCCGCCGCACAGGATCGGCAGCCCTTGATCTGTGCTATGTCGCGGCAGGACGATTCGACGGATTTTGGGAAGTGAAGCTCAACCCGTGGGATATGGCCGCCGGGGTGGTGATCCTTCGGGAGGCCGGGGGAAGAGTGACAGACTTTTGTGGCCAATCGCACTCTCTCTATGGGCAGGAGTTGGTTGCAAGCAATGGACACCTCCACGATTCTATGATTTCAGTAATTCGGGAATCCCTAGACAGCAGACCTCCATCTCTCCGATGAACCCGACAGCCAACCCGTGAAGAGACGCCCCTGCTGGTGAGCTCGCCACCTCTCCAAGCCAACCCGGCACCCCGTATACAGCAAGCCAATCTGTACGCTAAGATTGTGCAACCTTCTTGCTGGAGTACATCATTATGGCAACATCAACACCTCCTTCAGGTCCAATGGGCAGCTCTCCGACAGGTGAAAACCCAAACGAAAAAGCGACATGGGACGTGGAACTTTTGCGCGTCCTCGTGAGCCGAAAGGGAACTCAGGTCGATGCGCAATGGGCGATTCATCCTCAGTTGAAACAGGATCTGCTTCCGGAAGAATGGAAGGAAGTGACCGACCTGATGGCCAAAGTCACCGATATTGTCGGCACTCGCTTTTCTGAAGTTCTCCAGAACGTTGAGCCCGATCCGCCCGGTCATGCCTGACCCTGAGCCAGTACGCCCAACTTCCCGCATCGTTTCTTCTCAACCCCTGTACAGCCAAAGGAGCTGAACTATGGAGTCGTATTATCACGCACACGATCTGGGTAAATTCGCCGAGATGGGCAAAGGTAATAAGGAACTCTGGGACAAGTTCATGAGTTACTACAGTGCGGTCTTCGCGGAGGGGGCCCTCACGGAGCGGGAGAAAGCCTTGATCGCCCTCGCCGTCGCGCATGCCGTGCAATGCCCCTATTGCATCGATGCCTATACGCAGGCATCACTTGAAAAGGGATCAAATGTTGAGGAAATGACGGAAGCAGTGCACGTCGCCTGCGCAATTAGGGGAGGCGCGTCGCTCGTGCATGGTGTCCAGATGCGGAACGTGGCCGAGAAGTTGTCGATGTAAGAGCGATCGCTTGTAACTGCCGGCGGCTCGGCGTGGCTCAGAGAAATTGGTTTTCTGGAATCGCGAGCGTGAAGTATTTCTCCCGCTCTTCATAGAGGATACGACGGCTCGTCAAGATACCCAGCGCATCATTCAGCTCGTCATCAGACAGTGTCATGTCACGCTTCGCTTCTCTTAGTACGGCTCGAATCTGATCCCTGCTCTTCGCAGCTTCATTGCAGGCCTCGATGATGCCTGCGGCCGGCCAATCGAACCGCTGCCTGGTCGGAGCCTGAGGATCCCGCCCGTCGTAGACCGTAATGTAGTCCATAGACTTGGAGTAATACAAAAACGGTCGGTCGCTGCCGCGCGCCCGTCGCTGCCATTCCTCCACCAGACTCACGAGTTCCTGGTAGAGATGCGGATCCACCGGCCAGTGATCCAGCTCATACTCGAAATCATAGGCGATCTTGAGCAAATCAAGGCGCGCCGCATCATACACATACTCATAGGCCATCCCCGGCCCCGTAATCCACACACCATATTCATGCGGGCGCGTAAAGTAGGGACTGAACCGCTGCAGCCAGAATTTCCCGGTCGCTTCCGGCGCCTGCAAATGGAAGAGCGAGGGAAGCAAATCGATCTGCCGCCGATAATCCTCATTCGTTTCGCCAGGGAATCCGAGCAGAATATTCCAGGACACCGCGACACGATAGTAGCTGCTCCACTTCAGGCAAAGGATGTTCTGCATAGGCGTCACGCCTTTATCCATCGCCTTGAGCTGCGACAGGCTGAGACTTTCCAGGCCCGGCTGCATGCACTTCACGCCCCCCACCGCGAGCGTGCGGATCTGACTCTTCTGAAGATTGCTCTTGGTTTCGATGAACACATCAAGATCGCAATGCGCCTCGGCAAACTGGCCGAACAGATTCTCGACATACTTCATGTCGATGATGTTATCAACCAGCCTGAACCGGGTCGTGTCATACCGGCTGGAGAGTGCCGTCATCTCGCGCGCCGCCTGATCCGGCGATTTCGCCCGGAACTTCATACTCTGGGCATTGAGGCCACAGAACGTGCAATGGTGCTTCTCCCCCCACCAACAACCGCGCGAGCCTTCGTAGAGGAGAATACGGTCCAGACCCTGCGCCGCATCACCGAGTTCGGCCAGCAGATGGTAATAGTCGTCGTAGTCTGGAGGCCCGGTCTTCGCGAAGTCGGCAAACAGCGCCGGGTTCGGTGTAAATCGAATCTGTTCCTGCTCTCGGAAGATCACTCCATTTGGAACCGCATCAGACGCACCCTCTAGGATATGGCGCACGAGGGCGGGCACCACCTCTTCTCCTTCGCCCACCACGACATAGTCGATAAAGGGGAACGCCCTGAAGTATTCCATCCCCATCTCGCCGTCGTAGTTCGCCCCGCCGAAGACGATCTTCACCTCCGGATACAGATCCTTGATCATCTTCGCCAACGTCAGACTCGCCACATTCTGATCGAACGTCGAGGTAAAGCCGACGAGTTTGTACTGCCCCCAATCAATCGCCGTCATCGCCCAGGTCAGAAACTGCGGTGCCGTCCTCGTCGCCATGTCTTCAAAAAAAGAGATCGGATGCCCGCTCTCCTGAGCCACTTGCTCGAAGACCGGCTTAAAGACCCGGGGGTATTCCGCACGCTTGGGATTGTCGCGAAACAGGAGATGGGAAAAAAGCCACTCGCCGAAGAGCGCCCGCTTTTCGCAGATCATTTCATAGAGAGGGACACCGATCTTGTGGGCGAAACGGACGTTCAAATGGTGGCAGTCAACCGGGACACCCTTCGACTTGAGCAGGGCCGACAGAGTCCCGAGCTGGATCGAGGGGTACTTCGAATAACTGAACGGCATGTTGACGAGCGCTACCTGCGCCTGATCGCTCATCGGTTGCCCCGTCCGTTCATCATGGCAAGATCGCCAGGCTTAGGATGCTGCCGCTCGGAATGGCTCGAACTCCCGGTCGGCTTTTGCCGCGAGATAAAAATCGCTTTCCGTAAGGCCGTTGATCTTGTGTGTCCAGATCTCCACCTTGCACTTGCCCCAGGCGAGATAGAGATCCGGATGATGCCCCTCGGCTTCAGCGATCGCGCTCATTTGATTCACATACGCCAACGCCTGCGCAAAGTCCTTGAAGGTATAGAGCCGTTCAAGATGTCCTGCACCGTTTAACAACCAGCCCCGGCCTAATTCTTTCAGCAGAGCCTGCGCACGATCAGCGGGAACCGGCGGCACACCACCACGACAGGGGATACATGTATTGTCGGCAAGACCCATGGCGGCCTCCTTCGGTGAGAGAGACGAGGTATTGTAAAGGGGCCATGAGCGGAGAAACAAGGCAGGGGGTCCGGCTATTCAGCGTCGTCCGGCGCTCCGCCAGACTTGGCCAGATCGTCTACCTTGACCTTGTCGGGATTGAATTGTTCCGCCGCCTTGGTCATCCGGTCTAAGGCCTCATCAAAGGAAAGGGGAGGGGCGTCTTTCGGGCGGAAGCGGATCGGATTCACACGGGCCACGACGAAACTCTTGAGATAGGGGCTGGTCAACCCTTTGGCCTTGAGCGCTTCCACCTGCCCCACAATCACATCATCAAGCGCCAGGAGGGCTCGTGCTCGCTCATGTCGCACGTCGATCGCCTGGTGCATCGGCTGCGTGAGAAATGCCTCCACCCGTTTGAGCACCGGATGATAGGCCCCTCCGCTGAACCGCGACCGCTCCTCGTAACAGAGGCCCAGCGTAATGAACGCCGGTTCTTCAAACTCCAAGGCATAGGTCTCTTCGGTCGCGTCGTCGAGCTGCGCCAGTTCGTTGTACATACGGATCACTTCCAGCGATTTCTCGCGCAGGTTGTGGGCCTTCTCCGTATTGAGGGCGAGGATCTGATAGGCCGCGCTGGCTTCCGGCACCACAATCGCCACGATACTCTTCGCACCGAGCGTGCGCATCACGGACAGGCGATGGTTGCCGTTGGGCGTCCAGTATTTCGCGACATGGTCTGATTTGGCGGTTCGCACGGCGATGATCGGGTCCAGAAACCGGCCGATCTTTCCGATGACCGCTTCGAGTTTCCGCACATGCGTCTCGGAGAGATTCCGCTGATAGGGAGTCGGCTCAACCAGTGCGATAGGCAGCGCAGCAAAGACCAGCCAGCGCCCTCCGTAGGGCTCGCGATAGATCGACAAAACCTTGCCGCCATCGTCCTCGATCGCCCGATGCAACGCCGCCACGTCACCAGGTGGCGCGGCCGCCTGCAGCTCCGTGGCAGTCAGTCCCGTCGACGCGCCCGCAGGCTTTCGTCGTCGTCTCGTGCCTGCTGCCGCTCGAGCCTTCTTAGGTTTCGCCTCAGCCATGGATCCTATGGTAGGCGAGGCTCATGGGAAAAGAAAGGCGAAGAATCGCTGCCTTGCCTCACAGCCCATTTCCGCGCATCATGCCGGCAACCATGCCGCCCACCTCGTTGCAACCGGATCAGTCCACACCTCTGCGCATCGGCTGGTTTACCGCCTCCTGCGTGCTCGTCAGCAATATCATCGGGGGTGGTATCTTCACGACGACCGGCATTATGGCCCGGGATCTCGGCGATCCGCTGTTGATTCTCCTCTTGTGGTTCATGGGCGCGCTCTTCGCCGTCGGCGGCGCGATGGTCTATGGCGAACTAGGCTCACGACTGCCGCACGCTGGCGGGGACTATGTCTACTTGAAAGAAGCCTACGGACCGCTCTTGGCTTTCCTCAGCGGCTGGACGTCGTTCACCATCGGCTTCGGCGCCGCCGTGGCAGCCTCGGCCATCAGCTTCTCGTCCTATGCGATGCGCGTCGTTC
>CAYHNM010000016.1:0-4061 GCA_964357985.1 uncultured Nitrospira sp.
CATCCCTGCGCCGGAGACAATGCGCGTCGTGCAAATCGAACCGGGACCGACGCCGACCTTCACGGCATCGACGCCCATCTTCAGCAAATCTTTCGCCGCTTCCGCCGTCGCAATATTGCCGGCGATCAATTCCAGGGCGGGATGCTGCTTCTTGAGCCGCTTCACCGTATCGAGCACAGCCTGGGAATGCCCGTGCGCGGTATCGACGACAACCAGGTCGACGCCGGCCTTGATCAAGAGGCTGGCCCGTTCATCGGTATCCGGCCCCACGCCGACCGCCGCGCCCACGCGCAACCGCCCATGGGCATCCTTGCAGGCATTGGGATACTTGATCCGCTTCTCGATGTCCTTGATCGTGATCAGCCCTTTGAGCTCGTAGTTCTTATTCACGACCGGCAGTTTTTCAATACGGTGCTCGTGCAAAATGTCGCGGGCTTTTTCAAGGCTCGTCCCCACCGGTGCCGTCACGAGCTTGTCGCGCTTCATGACTTGCGACACCTTGAGGTCCATACGGGTTTCGAACCGCAGATCCCGATTCGTGAGAATGCCGACCAGCTTGCCCTCTTTCGTGACGGGAATGCCGGAGATCCGATACTTCGCCATCAGGGCGTGCGCGTCGCGGATGGTCTGCTCGGGTGAGATGGTCACGGGATCCATAATCATCCCGCTTTCCGACTTTTTTACGCGATCCACTTCCGCAGCCTGATCCACCGGCGACAACACGCGATGGATGATGCCGATTCCGCCTTCACGAGCCATCGCGATCGCCAACCGCGACTCGGTCACGGTATCCATCGCCGCGCTGACAAAGGGAACGTGAATGCGAATATTGCGCGTCACCAGCGTCGACGTCTCGACTTCGTTCGGCAAGACTTGCGATTTCGCCGGCACCAGGACGACGTCGTCATACGTGAGGCCCAATCGCGGTTCTTTATCCAGCATGATCTCCCCGTACCAACCTACGGCCCGTTCGTCAGGCCCTATCGCGTCTGTTGCGCTTTATCGAGTTCCGCCATCGCTTCGGCATTTTCCTGCAGCCGCTCGCTGCCTTCATCGGCCGGCATGAACTGCTGCACCCGCGTGTTCCCGCTGTCCACGACGAACACGCTGCCCCGGGCATCCACCGCGATGCCATAGGGGAAATTGAATTGCCCGTCGCCGTTGCCATAGCCGCCCCACTGCGTGATGTAGTTGCCTTCTTTATCGAATTTCTGTACGCGCTGGTTTCCGGCATCCGACACATACACATCGCCGGCGCCGTCCACCGCCACGCCCCAGGGATTCCGCAACTGTCCGGCTTCCTGCGCAAGCGGGCTGCTCGCATGGCCGGCCTCGGGACTGCCCCCCCACTTGGCCAGCAACTGCGGCAACACGTTGGTGCTGGTGTCGAATTTCTGGATACGGTGGTTGCCCATATCCACGACATACACCGCACCGTCGTTCTGGTCTACGGCCACGCCGCGCGGGAAGTAGAACTGCCCGTCGCCGCTGCCGAAGCTGCCCCAGGCCATGATGAACTCACCGGCCATGTCGAACTTCTGCACACGGAAATTCGCGCTGTCCACGACGTAGACGAAGCCGCGCACGCGATCGACCGCAATACCCCATGGCGCATTGAACTGGCCTTCGCCGTTGCCGCGCGACCCGAACTTCATCAGGTACCCGCCGAGCTTCCCGTCGAACTTCTGCACGCGATGGTTGTTGGTATCGACCACCCACACATCGCCCTTACCGTCGCAGGCAATACCCGTCGGGTTATGGAAGTTCGCGTTGGCCGATCCGAAACAGCCCCAGAGGATGATGAAGTTTCCGGCGTTGTCGAATTTCTGGATGCGGTTGTTGCCGTTATCGACGGCGAACAACGAACCCTGCTGATCCACGCACAAGCCGTACAGCGGCGCCATGAACTCGCCCCCGTGCAGGAGCGACGCGCCGCGGCCCGGCTGTCCCCACTTGGAGACACAGACGTACCCGGACGTGTTGACGAGAATGCTGGCGCTGGCCGGAGTCGAGACGTTGTTGCCCACATCCTTGAACCAGACATAAATGGTCTTCGGTCCATCGGTCGGCGACAGAATGAAGGGAATCGTGGCGCCGAACTTGATCGCCGTCGTGACATCGACCCATCCCGGCGTGCCGCCCATCGGCGTCAGCGGACTTTCCGAAATGAAATAGGCCGTCACACCGGTATCCAAATCCGTCGCGGAGATCGTGACGACGACTTCCGGCGAATTCGTCATGAACGCGCCGTGATTGATGACGGCATACGGATTCTGCGGAGCGGTAATGTCGATGAGGACCGGCGTCGAGGTGACTTCCTCCGACACCTCGCTCTCGGTGCCGTCTTCGAACACCGCCGTGATGACATAGAAATACGCCGTGTCGTTGGTCAATCCGGAATGCGTGTAGGGACTGGTGACCCCTTCGACTTTGGTCCCGGTCTGAATGGTGACGCCCTGCGCGGTATTGAAATACAGATTGTAGGAGACCGCACCCTGCACATCCAACCAGCTCAAATAGATTTCCGTGTCGCCCGGCTTGACCGCCACGCTACGCGGAGGCTGGACAGCGCCCGCCGCCGGAGCCGGCAGCGACTGCTCTTTCCCTCGATTGATTTCTTCTTCTGTCGGCACATACTTCACGACGCGGCTGTTGCCGCTATCGACGACCAGGACCGCGCCCTCTTTGTCGACCGCGATCCCGGACGGGAAGTTCAATTGTCCTTCTGTCTTTCCGCTGTTCACGAAGGAGCACAGGAAGGTGCCGTTGCAGTCGAACTTCTGGACGCGATGGTTGCCGTTGTCCACGACGTAGACATTGCCGAGCGCGTCGCACGCAATCCCCCAGGGCGACTTGAACTGGCCCGGCCCGTGCCCTTCACGTCCCCACTTGGTGAGGAAGCTGCCGCGCGCATCGAACTTCTGAATCCGGTTATTGCTCTCATCGGCCACGAAAATGTTGCCGACGAAATCGACCGCGACGCCGCGGGGAAAGAAAAATGCGCCGTCGAAACTGCCGTCACGCCCCCACTTCAACAGCGGCTGGCCGTCGGACTGAAACTTCTGAATGCGGGCATTGCTCGTGTCGGACACGTAGACATTGCCCTCTTGATCGGTCGTGATCCCCCAGGGCACATCGAACTTGCCCATGTCGGCGCCGCGCCAGGCGAACCCGAACTTGCCCCAGGCCTTCATGGCATTGCCTTCGAGATCGAACTTTTGCACACGGTTGTTGCCGCTGTCGGCAATGTAAATCACATCGTCCGGCCCGACCGCCAACCCGCGCGGATAATAGAAACACCCTTCCTGCGAACTCGGCTCACTCCCCCAGCGAGCGATGAACTTCCCGTCCTTGGAGAACTTCTGAATCGAATGATTGTCGGTATCGGCGACATACATGTTGCCGTCTTTATCGAGCGTCAGTCCGGTCGGAGAGCTGAACTCTCCATCGTCCGGGCCTTCCTGCCCAAAGGCCATAGCCAACAAATACGGCGAAGGAATCGCCATGACTTCCTGCGACTCTAGGCTCTCCCCCTTCTGCGTGACGACGGTCACGACATAGTGGTAACAGGTCCCGTTGGCGAGATCGTCGTGAAGAAAGGGAGCGGTTGCGCCCTCGAGGCAGGTCGCCTTGTCCTTCTTCACCCCGATGACGGCTTTGAAATCCTCGGCGCTGGCGATGGGGCGGGTGAGTTCTGAGAACTTGATCTGCACGCCCTTCGTGGTCTGGAAATAGAGGTTGTAGTACATGGCGTCGGGGACCGCGTCCCACGTGATCGTCACTCGGCCATTGCCTGCTTTGGCCTGGACGTTCTGCGGCGCGGGCGGCAGCTCTTCATCCGCGGCGACCGAATCGCCGGCACCCCACTCACTCTGGGTGCCTTCGGCGGACAAGATCAGCCGGTCAAACTGGAACATTTCGTCAAAAAGCCATGCCTTCATCATAGGTGTTGCCTCGTGTTGCTAAAGCCGTCCCGCGCCAAGAACCAAGGGTCTTTCAATCACTTAGAATTGGATTGGCGAGTCTAACAAAGCGCTGGAAAGAGAGTCAAGGAGCGGGAA
>CAYHNM010000016.1:4161-6920 GCA_964357985.1 uncultured Nitrospira sp.
CACCTCCATGGACTCCATCGGCAACAGCGACTGATCGGACTCGCCCAATTCCGTGAACTCTCGCAAAGGCGGCAATTGCGTCAGGTCGTTCAAACCAAAATGCTCAAGGAAGAACTTGGTCGTGCCGTACATGATCGGACGCCCCGGCACTTCCTTCCGGCCCACGATGCGCACGAGCTTCCGCTCCAACAATGTCCGGACAACCCCGGAGGTTTCAACGCCGCGGATCTCTTCGATCTCCGAACGGACGATCGGCTGTTTGTACGCAATGATCGCCAGGGACTCCAGTGCGGATCGGGACAGCTTGGCCGCCGACTTGGTTTTATCCAGGCGCTTGATCCAGGTGGCGTATTCCTGCTTGGTCACCAGACGGAACCCGCCGGCGATTTCAACCAGCCGGACCCCGCGTCCCTCCTGCTCCAATTCCTCTCCCAGGCCGCGCAGGGCTTGCGCGACATCCGCCTTCGTCACATCGCCCATGATCGCCACCAGGCGCTGCACGGACAAGGGCTCAGGGGAGACAAACAGCAGGGACTCGACAATGCCGCGCAGTTCGCGCTCGGCAATCGCCTGCACGGCGCCATCATTCGCCGGTGCGGGCTCTGCAGACGGGGATGCGTTCGATTCGGCTTCAGCCGAAACTTCCGGCGCAGCCGAGTCCTCAGATCCTTCAGAAACCACTTCGCCGGCCGATAGGTCGCATGCCGTAGCGTCGATGGATTCCACCGATTCAGAGATCTCAAGCTCGACCTCACCCGAGGTCATATTCATTTCGTCGGTGATCGGAGTCATGTCCCCCTCCATTCGGCGTCTAAATCATCGAGCTCAGCCGGATCCGGCACGAGCGAGAACGTCCGTGAAACCAGAATCGGCCCGAAGGTCTCGCTTTGAAAGACGTGCGCGACCCGCAACCGGATCAGTTCCAGCAAAGCCAGAAATGTCACAATAATCACCAGCCGGTGGCAGGATCCGTCAAAGAGCGCGGCAAACGATACCGAGTCCTTGCCTTCCAGCGTTTCCAGAATCACGTTCATCCGTTCTCGCACCGTGAGATTGTCCGGCACGATTTCAATCAGCGTCTTCCCCGGATTCCGTTCGACGATCGCCTTCAGCGCATCGACCAGATCGAAGAGCGACACATTCTCCATCAACGTCTCATCCGACTCGACTTCAGCGACAACCGGCTCCGGCTCGCGGCTGAAAATTTCCCGCCACATTTTTTCCTGGCCGTCGAGCTGACGCGCGGCTTCCTTGTATGTCTTGTACTCCAGCAGCCGTCTGACCAGTTCCTCGCGCGGGTCCGGTCCGTCTTCTTCGTCCTCCGCCGCCTCGTCCGCCGGCAGCAGCATCTTGGACTTGATCTGCAGCAGGGTGGCCGCCATGACCAGAAACTCCCCCGCCACGTTCAGATTCAATTCCTTCATCGCCTCGACATATTCGAGATATTGCTGGGCGATCAGGTTGATCGGAATATCGTAAATATTGATTTCACTCTTCTTGATGAGATGCAGAAGAAGATCCAGCGGTCCCTCGAAATTCTCGATACGGACCTGATACGGCAGCTCGGTTTGTTCAAACCCGCTGGTCTGTTGGTTGGGCTGATCCACGAGGGCGTTATAGCAAGTTATAGGGGGGCGGGGCAAGCCTGAAACTATATGTTGGGGGTCCAGAGACTTCAGGGGATTATTTCAATTTTACGGCGTAGGCGACGAGAAAGGCTGCCACGAGCAGGATGCCCAGCGTAATGGCATATTGCTGGAAAGTGGATTGTCCCCCCTTCCCAGGCCCTTGCTGCGCGATCCCCTTTGTCCCGTTGGTCAGAGGCTTCTGATCGAAACGGACCTTGGCCAGATCATCGCCCCGCTTAAAATCGGCATTGGAGAAATCCACGGCTTGGAGAAACTGCGCACCGGCAAACCGCGCCTCACCGGAAAATACCACGAACGCAAAGAATGCCTCCCGGCTGAAAATCGCGTCGGAGAAATTCGCCAGCTTCTTGAATTGCGCGCCGGAAAAACCGGTCCCCAGCCCAAATCGCGCCCGCTCAAAGTTCACCGGCGCGTCACAGACCACTTCAAGAAACTCCGCCATCCCATCGAACAGACTTCCCTGGCAATCCACCGGTCCGCGAAAAACCGAACGATGGAAGCGGGTATGGGGACCGAACTTGGTATCGGCACAACGGAGTCCCTGGGCAAAGTGTCCTTGAACGAAATAGGCCTCCCGCTCGAACAAAGCGCCATCCATCGTCAGGACCCGATGAAAGACCGATCGTGACAGATCGACTCCGTCTTTAAATTTGGTGCCATGAAAATCGACCGTTCCCTCGAATTCCAGCGTCCCCTTGGCCGATCGATGGCGAAGAGCTCCCTCAACTACTGAATCACGAATGATCAGATCCCCTGCCACACTCCGCTGCTCTTCGTCGTTCAGAGCGCTGAGCGCCGCCTGCTGCTCGGGTGTGAGTCCTTTGGGGATTTGCGATTTCTGAACCGGCAACTGATCGAAGATCAGATCGCCCTGCAGCACCACACCAGCGAGATCCACCGCCTGTCCCTGCGTGAGCGCCTGCATCACACTCGCTGCAGGAACAGCCTGCGCTTCGCGCTCAGCTTTCGTGCAATCCTGGCTCAGATGCTTCATGAGCGGGCCGGTTTTTCCACCGGGCGAGGACTCAATCGTGCAGGCCGCTTCAGCAACACCGGTTCGGCAGATGCCGCCCAGCATCAGCAGCGCGCACAGCAGTACAAGCCCGCATG
>CAYHNM010000016.1:7020-11781 GCA_964357985.1 uncultured Nitrospira sp.
CGGTCAAACGATGCATCCCCAGGCTCAGCCGCCGGGTGAGTTCCGCCTGATCCGGAATCTGGAGTACCGCCTGCAATAGACTGTGGCTCTCCTGCGGTGTCGAGGACCACTGTTTCGTCAGCTCGACGCGCACGAATCCAAATCGCGCTTCCGTCTTAAAATCCTCGCGCAGAAATTCATCCATCTGCTGCAGTGGAAGGACTGCGGAGACAATCTTGACATCGGCACAGATCCCCGCCTTCAGCACATAGACCAGCGCATGGGAATCGGGAGTCAGGAACGTGGTCAGATTGTCACGGATCAATGCCGAGCAACAGCCCCACAACCCGTGGGTCAATTGGAGCGAGGCGCTTTCAGGTGAGCTGCGCTCGCGGAGAGTACCGGCCACAAATAAAAAATGACTCATGGATGTTCGGGATCAGGAACCAGGAAGGAATGAGACGGGCACCACGCTCATCTGTGCCGATCCTTCTCGATCTCCGGAAGGACCGGCACATGCAACAGGGACAGTCCGTCAGTTATTACGATAATCGTCGGTGTCGTCCAGCAGGTCTTCGGACTTCTCGAGGAAGTCAGCCGCTTCGTCGTCATCGGTGAGCGCCAGATCGCCCTGCAGCTCCTCTTCGATGTCGCCTTCCGCTTCGCTCTCGACCTCTAATTCCTCTTCGACCAACTCTTCATCCACATCAACCTCTTTCGGCATCGATACCGGAGCCGGCCTGGCCGCCACGGGAGGCCTCGGGGCTTCCTCAACCGGAGTCACCACGGACTTCACCGGAGCAGCGGGCTTGGGGGCTGAAGGGGCCGCAGGCTTCTTCACGGCGACGGCTTTCTTGGGCGCCGACTTGGCAGGCGCCTTCTTCTTCGCTGCCGGCTTTGCGGCCTTCTTTGCAACGGCCTTTTTAGCAGGCTTCTTCGCCACCGCTTTCTTGGCCGATTTCTTCGCCGGCTTTCTCGCGACGGCTTTCTTGGCCGGCTTCTTGGCAGCCGCTTTCTTAGCTGGCTTGGCAGCCTTCTTCTTGCCTGCCGGCTTCTTGACGGCCTTCTTTGCCACGACCTTCTTCTTAGACTTCGCCATCAGATTTCCTCCTGATCAAGTGCACAACGCATGGCGGATCGCATTGCGGCCTCCATCTAGCATGAACCCATAGCCTCTTGCAACCGGTAGAATTATCGACCGAAACCTGCGCAGTTTTGGCTAGGGAGCCGCCCAGTCCGTTCAGCCACCATCCGAACAACACAGCCCCCGTCACGGTACTTTCCTATAACCTCCTGGTCATGCAGGGTCTATCCCCGTAGGGAGGGCGCCATGGTAAACTGGACTTGAGACCCGTTACCGTTTGATGAATCGTTCGCCGCGATTCCCGCTCTAATCATGCACGGAAAACTGAAGAGGCCCCCTCAGCCCATGACACGCTCTCTGATCATCGCCGTCGTCAGCCTCTTCATGACCAGCCTGGCCTGGCCGATAACGGCTATGCCCGTCGCCACGCAGATCATGATCGAAGACGGATCCCCCTACTTTGCCCCGTCAAAAGCCATCGCCACCAGCGGGAGCCCCATAAGCTGGTACAATCCGACGCCTACGGATCATACGGTCACGCATAACGGCTGCGTCGAAGATGGCACTCCCTGCCTCTTCGATTCAGGCATCATTCCTCCCGGAGAGCAATTCAGCGTTCCAGGCCTCCCCCCCGGCCGCTATCCTTATCACTGCCGCATCCACCCCATCATGCGTGGCGTGCTGACCGTGACGGATGCCGCCACCATGCCATCCCAGCTGTAAACTCGTCGTTTGTATCTCGTCCGAAGAAAAGAGCCTATAGCGTATGGCTTATGGCCATAGCATGCCAGCAGAACAGCACGAGATCGTCTTGGTCCGTACTATACGCCATAAGCTATCAGCTCCCCCTCCCACGAGATACGCTTCACGTGAGACTCTTGCGAGTTCACCATCCGCTCAGGTAGTCTGCGCCTTCCCACGGGGTAGGAACACAGGTCATGAAGCCCGTTGCCGCAGTCCAAGAACCGCTCCAACTGACCGGCGAGACACTGAATCTCCTCGCCTGGCACATTCCCGACCTCGTCGCCTATCAACATCGCGAGGATGAATATTGGCTCGCGCCGCTCGATGACAATTTCCCGCTGATCCGGCTCAACCTGACCGGCATCGAAATGCTGAAGTCGATGAACGGTCACATCACCGTCGGCGCCCTGCTCGAAAAATACGGCACCAAAGTCTGCGGACCGGACGGCCAACCCGGTCAATGGCATCTGGAACGCTGGGCCACCCCGAACTACTCCCTCTGTTACTTCGGTACGGAACCGCCGGGCGGTCATCGACACCAAGCCAAGTGGGACATTCTGCTGCAACAGATCCGCGAAGGCTGGTCCGGGCAGGACGGCTTCGAGGGCGAAGAACATCTGGAAGATTTTCACCATCATGAATTGACCGAGAGCGCCGAGGACGACGGCCACTTCGACCTGATCGAAACCACCGTCTCACATCTGTTTCGTGAGCCGAACGAGGCTCTCAACGGCCTGACCTATGGCCGGCTCCTCATGCGGCAGCTCCGTCAGCTCGGCTGGTTTAACCCCAAACCTAAAGTCATTGTAGAAGTCGGAGGCGGGCTCGGTTACGTGGCGCGCGAACTGGCTAAAGAACTGCTGCCGTTCGAGCGGCAAAGCATCCGGTATATCTCTCTCGACATCACTAGTCCGTTTTTGAAACTGCAAACCAAGCGGGCCAAAGAGGGCGGCTGGGGAGGCCTTGGGACCAGGGCCAATGCCGAAGCCCTGCCCTTCACGGACAACTCGGTTGACCTTGTGATCGACAACGAAAACATGGCCGACATGACGCCCGTCAAACTGACGCGCAATGAACTGCTCACCAACAAGGGTGAGACCGAGCAGCATCAAGAGGCGCTGGACTGGATCAGACGCCTCCGGCTCCCGATCGAAGCCAATCCACCGGACGATGTCATCTTTAACCTGGGCCCGATCCGCTTTGTCGCAGAACTCTGGCGGGTACTGAAACCGGGAGGCCATGCCTTTCTGACCGAATTCGGCGTGGAAGAAGGCTGGCCGGCCTCAGTGAAACTGCCGGGCCATACCGAATATGAAGTGCAATACAGCCACCTGCGCCAGGCCGTGCGCTGGCTGGGCTTCCAGGAACGCTATCTCTCGCTTCCGCAGTTCCTGGCCATGAAGCCGGATACGAAAGTTCTCTGCACCGGCGCGGCCTATACCATTCAGCGATTCTGCCAGGCCATGAACAAGCCCTTTACTGTCCGCGCCTACACCGAGAGTGAATTGAAGCAAACCCTCGGCGATGTCCTCCCCAAGATCCACGGAGCCCATTACCACGACGTGGTCGATCCCGCCTGGTTCGGCCTCATCGACTTCAAAGTGCTGCTATTGGAAAAGCCGGGCGGCGCCCCCAAAGCCCAGTTCACCGAGAACAAAGGCTATCGGTGGTATTCGCAGAAGTAGCAGTCCCGACTGCTACTTCTGTTAGCGGCTTCGCTCTCCATTACAGTACAACCAACACTTCGCTCTATTTGCATCAACTGCTTTGACAGATCTCATTAGCTTGCTAGACTTCCTAAGAACAATCGGAAGGAGGCCAGCCAATGTTTGTTCCCCAACAGAGGCCGAAACGCGGAAATATTATCCAGCGTTCAATCAATTTGGTTGAGATCTGCTGGACATTGACCGGCAATCACCCCAAGCTTCTACTCGCCCATGCGATCTCGTTGACGGCCAGCCTTCTGGCCGGCTGGGTCTTCATCGTTCCCAACTATTTCTTCGTACACGCGAGCATCCCGCACGCCCTGTTTGGAGTTTTCCTGCTCTTCGCGCTGGCCAGCTTGGGCATCCTGATCGGCAATGTCGTGCTGATCGTCGGGGCGCAACGCATTCTCGACGGACACGCGCCGTCCTTGCGAGAAGGATTTCGTGTGGCCGCGTTCAGACTTCCTCAACTCATCGGCTGGGTCGTCATCGCGGCCATAGTCGGAACGGTGATGAAAGTCATCCAGGGAATGATCGAACGAATTTCGTCGATCGGCGGGTTTCTCTTCGGAATGGCAGCGGAGCTGAGTTGGGGCCTGGCCACCTACTTTGTCGTGCCGCTCATGATTATTGAAGGACAAGGCCCCATCGAAGCCATCCGTGCCTCCACAGAGTTGGCCGGAAAGTCCTGGATTCGTGAAGTGCTGGGGGACGTCAGCCTCGGCCTAGCCTTCCTCTTGTTTTCGATACCGGGCTTCCTGGTTGCCTGGTTTTACCCAAGCGGACAGATCCTAGCGCTGCTCTATTTCATTCCACTCGTCATCGCTTACGGCGTCACCACATCTATTTACCAGGCTGCCCTGTACCGGTTTGCAATGACCGGAGAAGTCCCCCAGAAGTTTGAACCGGTGTTTGCACCGGAAGTGTCCTAGCGGGATGGGATTCTGGAATGAGCTTGCTCGCGCCTCTAGGGGCAATGCTGTATCACGACTGTTCGACGTTCCCGCCGTAGCCCTCACCAGGGACTGAAAATCGCTTACGGGGGACTTGCGCTGGGAGCGTTCTGCCTCATCGGATCACGATCACTCATGCCGGCTCAAACTACCAAAACCGTACGAGAACAACTCCTGCTCATGTCGGCGTAGACGATGGGAGGAGTGACAGGAACACTTTCGCCTCTAACCGTCACACTGACAACTATAGATCCAAGAGATCGCTATCTCGCTGCGCTTGCCCTCATCGCCCACG
>CAYHNM010000016.1:11881-13372 GCA_964357985.1 uncultured Nitrospira sp.
ATTTTCTCCAGATCCGCCTGATCCTGGAGCCGCCCCGCGATCATTTTGAGCAGAATCAAATCCTCGATCGTGAGAATGGGTATCTGCAAAGAACCGAACTCGACCATGCGCCTACGCCCAAGCGCCGTCCGAAGATATTCGGAATCCGCTAACAGGATATCGACGACCACCTCCTGCCCACCACAAATGCCCACCGTACGCCAGATAGAAATCCCATGGAACACCATCGGAGCGGGATGCACCACGAGGGAATCAAACTGAGGCGACAGCAGAGATTGCAACCCCTCTCGACGGGGCTGGTCGACAAGCATGAGGAGATCGATATCGGTCGTCGCCCGTGGCTCAACGAGCGCACTGTACGCCCAGCCTCCGGCCAAGGCATACAACAGCCCGCGTTGATTGAAGTCGGTAATGAGGGTAGAAAGCGCCTGAACTAGGAAAGATTCCGCTGCCATGCCTGCTCTTTCGCGCGTCGAATATCGCGCATCACCTGCGTCATGGCATCGCCGGTTGACCGCTCCTGTTGTAATACAGATCGACGAAGCGCCAAGCCAAGCTCGGTCAACTCAATCGTTTGGCGAAGATTGGCGGCAATCCGCTCATCGTCGTTCTGAACAGGATGTCGTTGCATAACCTCAAACTCCCGTTGAACAGCCTGGGAGGAAGTGTACAAGAGTCCTGAATCCGAGGCAACTTCGGTTGCGATTCCTATACTAGAGAAAAACCCGGCGGCGCCCCGAAAGCTCAGTTCACCGAGAATACAGGCTGTCGGTGGCATTCACAGCGGTAGTGCAACCGACCTTAGACAAAGCAGGGATTCCCCGCTATAATTCCGACCATCATGAGCGCACGATCCTCCACACATCCCAGCCCCTCTAAACGCGGTCGCCAAAAACGCCGCACCATCAAGACAAAACCGTCTCGCCCTGTGTGGGAGGAAGTGCTACGCATTGCCCGATCGATACCTGAGCCTGACCTCCACAAACTTCCTACAGACCTTGCGGCCCATCACGACCATTATCTCTACGGCAGCAGCGGGACGTGAAACGGCTTTTCGCAGACACAGCTTACTGAATTGCCCTCACCAACTCGTTCGACCAGTACCACGCTACGGCGGTTGAAGTGTCTTCGGCCCTAGGGAACTGTCACATCGTCACAACAGAAGCGGTCCTTACTGAGTTTCTCAATGCCTTAGCCGACAAGGGACCCCATGTCCGCGCCGCAGCAGTCAAGATGGTAGAAGCGATCATGACCAACCCTCACGTCACAGTCATTCCTCAAAACCGGCTCACATTCAGCCGCAGTCTGGCGTTCTACAAAGCCAGATCCGATAAGGGATACAGCCTGACCGACTGCGGTTCCATGCTACTTATGCGTACACGCCGCCTATCACAAGCCCTGACAACAGACCGGCATTTCGAACAAGAAGGGTTTATCGCGTTGCTCCGGAGGTAGTCCCGCCCGGTTTGGCCTCATCGACTTCAAAGTGCT
>CAYHNM010000017.1:0-13263 GCA_964357985.1 uncultured Nitrospira sp.
GAATTCGCTGATCATCTCGCCGGCATGCGCTGCCACAATCGTCGCTCCCAGGATCTTGTCCGAACCCTTTTGAATGTGGACCCGCGCAAATCCTTCGTCTTCGCCGTCAAGGATGGCACGATCGACTTCATCCAGCTTGAACGTATAGGTTTCGACCTCCAGCCCTTTCTCCTTCGCATCCTTCTCATACATCCCGACGTGTGCAATCTCTGGTTCCGTGAACGTGCACCAGGGCATGATCAGTGAATCCGCACTGGCATAGCCTAAACCGAACGGATGGGGAAACAGGGCATTTTGGATCACGATCTGCGCCATCGCATCGGCTGCGTGGGTAAATTTGTGGCGGGAACAGACATCCCCCGCCGCGAAGATGCGCGGGTTGCTGGTCTGCAACCGGCCATTCACCGTCACACCGTTCTTGTCGAACTCGACCCCGATCGCTTCCAGCCCCAGCCCCTCCACATTCGGAGTGCGACCGACGCCCACCAGGATTTCATCGACCACCACATCGTACTGTTGGCCATGGGAATCGACCGTGAGTCGCTTCCCGCCGTCAGCCTTGCCGACCTTCAGATCTTTGCCGCAACAGAGGAGCTGCACCCCCTCCTTTACCATCTGCTGCTCCACGATCTGCGCCGCATCCCGATCCTCATTCGGCATGATGCCGTGCTGGGCCTCGATCAAATACACCTGGCTGCCAAAGCGTGCAAATGACTGTGCCAGCTCACAGCCAATCGGCCCCGCCCCGATGACCCCAAGACGTGGCGGCAGCTCCGTGAGCGAGAACACCGTTTCATTGGTGAGATAGCCCGCCTCTTGCAACCCGGAAATCTGTGGCGCGGAGGCGCGCGCACCGGTACAAATCGCCGCCTTCACAAACGGCAACGTGCGATTGCCTGCCGGCCCTTCGACCTGAATCGCATCGCGGCCGGTAAACCGTCCGCTGCCAATGTAGACATCGACTCCCAACTTGCTATAGCGCTGCGCCGAGTCGTTGTGGCTGATCCGGGCCCGCAGTTTACGCATCCTGGCCATCGCGGCCCCGAAATCGTACTTCACACCGGACGGAACATGAATACCGAACTCCTCGGCCTTCCTCAGATCCGCCCAGGCTCGCGCGGCGCGAATCACGCCCTTTGACGGTACGCAGCCCACGTTCAGACAATCTCCGCCCATCAGATGCTTTTCGATCAGCGCAACCTTCGCGCCCAAGCTCGCGGCGATGACAGCCGTGATCAAACCGGCTGTCCCGGCCCCGATGACCACAATGTTATAGCGACCGGAGGGCTCCGGATTGACCCAATCGGAAGGATGCACATTGGCGACAAGCCGCTGATTATGCTCATCGTTCGGCAGCATCGCACTCTCATGATGTTGACTCATCACCACGCTCCTCTGAATTTCTTATAGACCGTCGGGATGAGGGCCAACAGCCCCAGCAACACAAAGGCCCCAATCACATTCGGCGAGGCGATTTCTTTCAGCGAATTGATCGTTCCCAACTGCCGGCCGGCATAGGCATAGACGAATGAACCGGGAATGATACCCAACGCCGTCGCCGCGACATAGGTTCCCACGTTCATACGGGTCAGGCCGGAGACCAAATTCACCACGAAGAACGGGAACAAGGGAATCAGACGCAATGTCATCAGATAACTGAACGCATTATTGGTAAAGCCCTGCTGAACGGGTCCCAGCCACTTCCCAAACTTCTGCTCCACCCAATCGCGCAACAGATAGCGCGCCGTTAAAAAAGCCAGCGTCGCCCCGGTCGTCGCACCAAGGTTCACAAAGAGGGTGCCCAGAAGACTGCCAAACAGAAATCCCCCGGCCAGCGTCAGAATGACCGCCCCCGGCAGGGACAAGCCCGTTACCACGATGTAGGCAAGGATAAAGAGACCGACAGCCGTCGCGTAGTTCGCCTCAGTGAAGGCCAGCAAGTGGTCACGATTGCTTTTTAATGCGTCGAGAGACAGAACCCTGCCCAGATCGAAATAGAAAAACAGCCCGATGGCAAGGACGATGCCTGCCAACATGGCGAGCTTGCTTCCGTTCGATTGCTGGGATGGGCTGGTCGTCGGCGCTTGGCTGGTCATAGCGGCTTCGTTCAGTATCATGGGGACTCCTCTCAGGTCTGTCAATGGAGCAACCTGCCGGCATAGTCGGCGCCGCGGCCGGTTTCTTACAAGAGCGGCGCAGACCGAGCCTCGCTCCATCGCTATAAAGAGGTACGGACCGGCTTGGTGTCTGGATGTGGATGGCTGAAGCAGAATGAGGACAACTGACCAAAGTCAGAGGAGCATGCTTATGAGAAGGGGCCTAAGCTGACCAGACAAATCTGGATGCACATCTATGGGCGTGGGAGTCGAACCGCCGTGGCCACGCCACTGAGTGCGTCACCGACGTCATTCCACCAGACATGTTGAGTGCGGCAGGAGCGCTCGGGGATATCGTCACGCTCAGGCTGTTGCGGACGAGAGGTACACGGATCCTGGCGAGAGGTCTCCGCTAGGTTGTTGTTGGTCGAAGCGGGGGGAGTTCCAGCACACCCGAAACTGATGAGTACCGCCACACAGAGTCCGGTCCGCATCCTTCTCTCCCTGTCGTGCCTACCACGCATACCTAGTGTCTCTATCGGTGGCCGGAAGACTTTCCTGAAGTATCTGCAGATTGACAGATTTACTGCCACTGGTGATCAGCGAGATCGCGATCAAGATCGAGCCGGCCCAAAGCCCGCTCAAACGGATCGATCGAGCCGTCTCGATTCTTATCGAGTTCTTGAAAATGCTCATGAAGCAGCGCGCCGGCATTCGGGTTTGGGACCCCTCCCTTGCCATGCTCGTAATGCGGTGTATACCGCTGCGGCTGCTGAAGCATGCCATGAAAGGACACGTCAGGCTTCGGGGTGAGCGTAGCCTGAGGACTGAGTGGTTTGGCGACTCGCGCACGGCGATGCGCTCGGCGGGCAGACGGTTCCTTTGCCGGCCCCTTGCCCTTTTCCAGGGAGGAACTCTTCCCGACCCGCTGTTTTGGGGAGATCCCCACGTCCGTTTGGACCGGAGCAGACGAGCGCGACGGCTGCTGGCCGCCAGCCAAGCGATTGCTGGCGACTCCTCCCTGTCCCACTGAGGGCTTACGCTCGGCCCAGGCAACGCTCCCCTCCCCGGCCCAGGTCAACACCAGCGCTACCACAAGCAGAGCCAAGCCAGCAGCAGGGCGATATCTCCTCACAAGAATTCTGAGCATAGGACGTGATCTCATAGAGGTATACAAGTGTAGCAGGCCCTATTGTGCCTCCAGACCTTTGATTCGAGAAGGAAATTCAACGTCTGCGAGATGGTCGAACGAAGCGGATCTACCGTGGAGACTTGTCAAAGGAAGCCTGATTCCCGTACCCTTCGACTGGAGGCCAAAATATGGACGACGACTCCCGGTTAACACAATCCAAAGAGCAGTGGGCGAACGCCCGGCGCGGAGGCGAAGAACGCGAAGTCTTCTATGAAGGCGACGACCGGCTTCCGCCGGGACAACATCTCGTCGAAACCTTCCCGGTGTTGGACCTCGGATTTAAACCAGACATTCCGCTCTCAGATTGGACACTGACCATTGGTGGATTCGTGACCACTCCTGTCACCTGGACCTGGGATCTGTTCCTTGCACAACCGCAATTCAAAGATCGCTCGGATTTTCACTGCGTCACCTCCTGGAGCCGCTACAACAACGACTGGGAAGGCGTGAGCTTCAGGCAGATCATCTCCGTCGTGAAACCGCTGTCGCTCGCTAAATTCGTCCTCTTCAAATCATACGATGACTACACCACGAATCTGCCGATCGAAGCCTGCGACGATGCCGATGTGCTGCTGACGTATAAATGGAACGAGAAGCCGCTTACCAAGGAACACGGCGGCCCGGTCCGTGTCATTGTCCCGAAGCGCTATGCCTGGAAAGGCGCAAAGTGGATCAAGGAGATCACGTTTTCAGATAAGGATGAAAAAGGATTCTGGGAAGTGCGGGGCTACTCCAATACCGCACTCCCGTGGAAGAACGATCGCTACGGATAGATTGATTATTTTTTCACCCAGCCTCCGGGCCCCTCAACCATATTCCCGGGCTTCGTATTCTGAATCGCCTTCTCTCCGGCCAGTGTTTCGACGGAGTTCAGACTGGTACCGTTGCGTCTGGCAATCTCCTCGTACGCCTGCTTCCGCTTCTGATTGATGTCGCTGACCAGCGCCTGCACATCGGCGTTCCCTCCCGTCACCGCACCCAGATAGCCGCTGGCCTTTTCTCCTACCTGCCCCTTGGCTTTCGCCTCATCCAGCGACAAAGCCCAGGCAGGCACCCCGGTCCCCACACAAAGAGCCACAAGAACCGCACCAACCGTCATGCGTATGCGGGCCATCCTCATCTCCTTTGCCGTTCGTTAAAACAGTCCGCTGTTGTTAGACAGAACCTGATCAAGATCCTTATCGACCTTCACGCGGATCTCATGATCGATCTTCACATTTAGATTGATGGTAATCGGCTTATCCGGAGCGGCCACCTCCACACGGGGCGTACAACCGGTCATCCCCCCCACAAGCCACAGCCCCACCGCCAGTCCTACTCCGCATCGTCTCATGATATCCCCCTGCCCCGTCATCGTCGTTGTACCTTGCTTTGAAGCGATTCTTCAATATCCTGTACCAGGCGGAGACTTTGCAAGAGCGCCGGAATATTTTCCTGGACGTTCACATTGAAATGGATGGGCGGACTCTTCTTCATGTCCGGATTTCTCCCCTCCAATTGCGCGGCCAACTGCAATACCCCGTCTTCAGCGTACTGCACCCCGACTCTCAGGACCGTGTACTGAAAATTGCTGAGCGCCTGGGCCACCAGCTTCACACTCGAATCGGCGTCGGTTAGGAGGGCCGCGGACTCCGGTGAGGGGTGGTAACGAATCACCCCGCCCGGCGCTTCTGCTTCCACCGTCCCATCTTTGACACTCACCCCTTTCGCCGTCACCGTGAGCGGGATCGTCCCATTCAACAGGCCTGTCCCCTGCAATCCCTTTTGCTGTTCAAGACTCAAGAGCTTAGCCAGATCCAATCGCCGCAACGACAACACGAGCCGGTAGGGCGGCTTAGCCAGGTCAAGATGAAGACCGGGACTCGTCACAGATCCTCCGAAAAGACCAGCCTGAATATCCTTGAGATCGAGCACCGGCCAGAGGGCTGACAACAACCAGTGCAGATCGGCTATCACGGACACATTGGTCAACAACACCCCCGTCTGGATAACCGCCACATTCACCACCGCCGGCTGACTCGATCGCACCTGCTCAAAACCCTGGAGATCAAAGTCCAAGGTCGTGTTGATCCCCTGAATCGCCATCCCCTGAACAGCTGCGGACAGCTGATCCGCCTGGATCGTGATCTTGCCGGGCTGGAGCACAACCGACGTGGAGTCCTTCGATCGACTGGATGTCCACACAAGATCCGTACTGGCCGTTATCCGACCGGCGGTGAGATCGAACGAAACGGGCAGACCGGGCAGCCACTTCTGCAAACTATTCGCTCCTGAATCGAACTGGAGTGGCCCGAGCACCAATCGCGCCGATCCTTCCCCCCCTCCAAACGATTGTGCAACCTTTGCTGTGACGACGCCCTCTCGCCCAGGGAGGTCTCCCCGCGCTTCGGCCTTAAGCCCAGCCTGATTCGCTGTAAACCTCACCTGCCACGCAGACGGCGGAATCGTCACTGGCAGCGGCTCGACTCGCACTCCGGCGAGATCGATACCACCTTGGGCTGTCCAGGAACTCCCTACGGATTCGGCACTCTGGAGCGTCACGGTGCCCTCTGCCAGCGTTACGTCGTATCCGGCCGAACGAATCCCCTGCGCGCCGATCCGGAGCGTTCCCGGACCGGCCGTGCATTGGCCGGATTCCAGCGCACAACGGACCGGAATCGGCGCAGCCACCTCGATGGTCGCCGACGACATCGCCACACGTCCTTGTTGAAACTGCTTCACGGTCATCATGGAGGGAACATGCAACGTGCCATCAACGTTACGTTGTTTGAGCACCACGCGTCCCCAAAGATCGCCCCGGACTTCTCGCACAGAGACCCCCATAGTCAAACTGGACGGAACCAGCCCTCGCAGATGGAACTCCCCCTCGCCCGACACGAGGTCTCGGCCGACCAGATCTGCGTGAACGGCATCCACTTCGACCACCAGCGGTCCCGTCGTCGCCCCATAACCCACATGGACCGGACCATCCACCGTCAGGCGAATCGGCGATTCTGCCCAATAGAGTGTCCCCTGAAGCGGCTGGCGCTGTTCGACACGAATCGGCTGATCGCCGCTCGGCAACAACGACTTGACCACATCCGGCACAAAGCGAGGTTGCATATTCACCGTCGCCGTTCCCAGCACACCGGGATCAATCGTCCATCCCAGCCGTGCCGGGGACCCGGAGAAACTCCCGGACGAAGACACGGCAATCTGCTTCGCCACACCTTTCAACGCCGGCAACGTCACGGTGGCCTGAAACGATCCTTGGAATAGTGATTCCGGACTTTCGCGAAGCGCACTCAGTGCCGCGCTGGACGGAGCCATTCCTGTCCATGCGACGGCCACATGCCCTGACACTTTGCTCAGTTCCGGTCCGATCGGAACCGCTAAGGCAATGAACGGAGCGAGCTCCCGAACATTGATCTCTAATTTCCCCTCAACCTGCACCTGTCCGTCACGCGCCTGCGCCGTCGACTGCCAGGTGAGAATCGGGGCGGCCTGCGGCCGTTGCGACACCAACGTCGCCGCCCAGGTCGTCGCGGAATGACCGGTCAGAGAAAGGGTATACGACGCCGTCTCACGCCCTTGAAAGGACAGTCGCCCACCGAGTTCACCATCCCGCTGTTCGACCACACCCTGAATCGCAACTTTGCGAAGCGGACCTGTCGCCTGCTCACGAAATACCGTCACCTGGTTCAGTTGCACCTCCTCGAAGGGCAACACCGGGATCCGTCGCAGCAAATCACCAGCCGTGAGCACATTCCAAGGGGATCCGCTCCCTTCGTCCGACACATTCACGTCGGCTCGCACGCCAGCGGAAGACCGGTCCTGGTTGTTGAGCATTTGAATAGCCAGATACGGCAGCACCACCCGCGAGACTCGGCCGTGCAGAAGATCGGGAAGTCGGTACTTCACCTGAACGTTGGTCACGGACACCATCAATACTTCATCGCCCAGATCCAGCTGAAACGACACGACAGGAATCGAGAGTTCCTGCCATCCGGGATATCCCAACTGCACGATGACATTCCGATACCCCTGGTGACTCAGCCACTGCGTCACTCCGTAAGACACCATCAATGGAACCAGGAGGTAGACGCTCATGAGGCCAGTGAGGACCAGTAACACAAGACGTTGATAACGATAGCGCAGCATGCCGATTAGACCCGCCCTCTCTCTAAACCCCTTCAGGGTTGTCGACCACTGGCCACTACCCTGTCAAGGGCCAGACCAGACAAGGGGTCCTCGTGCCCCGCATACCGCGTATTTTCTGATGACAGCAGGATCTCCCTCTCGGTACTATCCCGACCCATGACGGTGACAATGAGGACGCCACACGTGCCGCAGATTTCCCGCGACCAGATCGTCAAGATCGAGTTCTGGCCCGTCGATATCCCGATCACCGACCCATTCGTCGTGGCAACCGGTGCCCGCGTTGTCGCCGAAAACATCTTCGTCCGTCTCACACTGCGCGACGGGACACAGGGCTATGGAGAATCCGCCCCCTTCCCGGAGGTCGGTGGAGAGACGCGCGACTCCTCTCTGACCACCCTCCGCCAACTCGCCGCGACGTTGATCGGAGCGTCGGCCGGGCACTATGCCCTGCACGCCGCCGACATGGCACAGGCTGCTTCAGCTTATCCTGCCGCCCGGTGTGGGCTTGAGACGGCTATGATCGATGCGTACTGTCGATCGGCACAGGTTTCCATGTGGCAGCTCTGGGGCGGGCAAGACGTCCGCTCGCGGGAAACCGACATCACCATTCCCATCGCCACCCTTGAAAAATCTGTATCCTTAGCCAGTAGCTGGTATGCACAAGGCTTTCGCCTCTTCAAAATGAAAGTGGGCAAAGATGTGGATCAGGATATCCGTCGACTGGAAGCCGTGCATCACTCGCTGCCGGGCATTTCGTTTATCGGCGATGGGAATCAGGGGTTCTCTCGTGAGGAGTGCCTGGCATTTGCCAGAGGGGTCCGACGATTCGGTGGAGCGATGGTCCTTCTCGAACAGCCGGTCGTGCGGGACGATCTCGACAGTATGACGGCAATTCGGCGGGACACCGGCATCCCCGTGGCCGCCGATGAGTCGGTTCGATCACTGGCGGACGCCCGCGACGTGATCGCGCAGGGTGCGGCAGACTATATCAATATCAAAATCATGAAGACGGGCGTGGTCGAAGCCATCGCTATTGCAGAAACGACGCTCGCGGCCGGATTGAAACTGATGGTGGGCGGAATGGTTGAAACCCGCATCGCGATGGGCTGCTCGTTCAGCCTCGTCCTGGGCATGAAGGGTTTTGATGTACTAGATCTCGACACGCCGCTTCTGTTGGCCAATGATCCTCTCGCAGGAGGCTATCAGTATCGAGGACCACAGCTTGAGCCGTGGTATACATCGGGACTCGGCATAACCACTCTCCCACAATCCGCTCTGACAACTATCGAGTAGGCTCCTCCCCCTCATCGCATTTCTTGCACGCGAGAATCTGCCCAACTTGCTGAGCCCTACCTTCCTGCGTGAGCACCCAGGGACGAGAGAAGAACGGCGGTTGATGGCGTACATGTTGCCCATGTCCGCAGGCCAGGTCGGCGACCCAGTCGCTGTGCTCATCAAGGTGGTAGCCGACGATCGGTTGGTTCATGGTCGATTACCAGACGGCGAATCACTCATCAGTAATTCCATGTTTACCGAGGAAGATAGTCTATCGCTTCTCAAACGGACGCTCCGGACGTTCAGCAGCCGACACAAAGCCCCAATGCTCTTCGGCATTTTCATCAAAGCTTCCGACGAAAATAACTTCTCTATCGAGGTACCGGAACTCCGAAAGGGTAATGCTGCACTGGCGAACATCGATCACACGGGCATCGAATTGTCCGACAACATAGATCAGCGCCTTTGCCGTAACATATACATTGCGACGACTGGTGTGGCCGGTATCGGGGAACAGGTCTACCGTTTGCGTGCAGCCACCGGCACGCTCAATCGTCATCGCCAGGTTATGCCGGGAAAGAAACGGATCAGTGGCAACCCGCACAAGCGTCACTCGAAGGCCCGTTCCTGGGATTTCGGTCGACGCCGGCTCCGGCACACCACTGTTGCACGCACTCAGCAGACCGATCGCAGCGACGAGCATACACCGCCGCAGGAGTCGCATTACTTCGCCGCCGGAATCTTCGGAGCAGCGCCAATTGCATCCAGGCCCGCTTCGGCACAGGCATCGTCAAGGTGAGTCCCAGGCGCACCGCCGACACCGATCGCACCAACCACCTCTCCACCGATCTCGATCGGCAATCCGCCGCCCAGCATCAGAATCTGCTCATTCATATCCCGCAACGCCTGTAGCGTCGGCGTCCGGCTCATGAGATCGGCCAATTCACTCGTCGCACGACGCAAACTCGCTGCGGTGTAAGCCTTCTTTCGACTGCTATCAATGGTATGAGGACCAGCTCCATCCGCCCGTCCCATCGCCCGCAACAAACCAGCACGATCGACCACCGACACACTGACACGGTAACCGTCTTTCTTACAGGTATCGATCGCAGCCTGTGTTGCCCGTTGGGCAAGGCCCAAGGACAAGACAGATTCCTTCGGCATCTCCTGGGCGGCAACCATTGCGGATCCGAACATCAGACTTCCAACGAGGACAGCATGCCGCAGCAACACTTTATCCATAAGACACTCCTTTGTGTACAAACAATGAGAGCAAGAGAGAATCACTAAGGAGAGTAGTAAGGCGGCCGGAGACTGTCAAGTATGCGGTATGTATCATCCCGTGAAACGGCCTCGAACTTCTGGGGGAGATCTCTCATGAAAGTGGTTGGGAGGAAATTCTTCGACAAGCAGGAAAAGAAGAGCGGAGAACACGTAAGTCTACATCCAGACAACACGTTCCTGATTGAGAAGATAGTCGATCACTTCGATGCTCTCACGCATCTGGGTCTGAGCTTTATCGGACATCGGCAGCACTGCTCCGACGAGTTTCCCCGACTCCATATCTTCCAGTGAAGGAATTCCGTCACCGGATCTGGTATCGACGTCTTGTCGGAAGCTGGCCAATGGAAACCTCCTGGTACATGCTTATCGGCCCTGCCCCCGGTTTTCTTGAGACGAGTGATTCGGGAGAGCAGAACCGTAGAGAAAGCATACCACACGGTTTCAATCTGTCAGGAACACAGACCACCACGTGTTGTTTCAACAACTTGGGCTACCGATTGGAGGAAAGCTTTTGAACGGGAGGAAGCGCACCGAGAAACGGAAACTGCCCCTTATTAAGGAGTCCGCTGTCTGAGCGAAGCCGGAAATCATCATGCTCGGCATCTACAAAACGGGGATCACCAACGACATCCGAATCCTGTTTCAGATCGGGCGCCGGGGTATTCGGAGACCCCGCTCGCATATAGTCACCGCCACTATTAAAGAGCGCATTGAAGGACGTCGTCGTCCGGCTGGACGAGGCCATCAGAAATCCGATCTTATTCAAGCCGACCACATTGCCGGACACCTCGCTCTGGGAGGCGCCGAGAAATGCCGCCCCGCCGCCGTTCTTCACCAGCGTATTGCCGACCAACGACGCCTTCGCCTTGTCATTCACCACGACGGCTTCGAACAGGCTCCGGAGAATGACATTCCGCTCTAACCGCACGTCAGATTTGCCTGCGATGTTCACCCCATGGTCGTTATCATGAATCACATTGCCGACCAAGACAGCCTGGGAGTCGGAAAACTGCACGCCGGTCGTCTCGCTGCCGCCGATCACACAGTCCTCGATACGGACATCCTGCACCTGCTGTCCGAAGAGCATCCCTTTCACGCGAAGATTGCGCAACGTGATGCCCTTGCCGTTAAAAATGCCGAGGGCATGGCCGCCATGCTCGTTGATCGTCAACCCGCTGATTTCGATATCCGTAGCCCCATACGGCCACTTTCCGACATGGAGCACCCCCACAAGATCCTCGCGACCTAACATCGTGACCTTGTCCACTCCGGCCCCGATCAGCTTGATCTTGTCCTTGCTGTGGATGGTGAGGTCCTGGGCATAGGCGCCGGGCTTCAAGAACACCGTATCGCCCTTCTTGGCCGAATCCACGGCTTCTTGAATCGAGGTAAAGTCTCCGCTGCCATCGAGCGCGACCGTAATGATTCGGGGAGCAGTAAGCGAAGGCCCTTCCGCCCAGGATATCCCGCTCAGCCCCACCAGACAACCGAAGACCAGCATTACAATACGCATGCGGTAGGTATTACAGGCGGGCACAGCGGCCTGTCAACCTGCTTTGTTGTGAGGCTCACACCCCCATGATAAGCTCCGCAGCCATGATCCTGGTGGGACTCACAGGCGGCATCGCCACCGGCAAGAGTACCGTCGCCGGCATGTTCAAGCGCTGCGGTGCCACGGTGATCGATGCCGACGCGCTTGCTCGGGAAGTCGTCCTCCCCGGCAAACCAGCCTGGCGAGAAATCGTGAGCACCTTTGGCAAGACTGTGCTGAACCCTGATCACACGCTGAATCGCCAGGCCTTGGGCACGATGGTTTTTGGGCATCCCGCCAAGCTGCGCCGGCTTGAACGCATCATTCACCCCCGTGTTGCACGCGAGCAAATCAGGCTGACTAAACAAGCTGCCAGGAACGATCCCAAGGCTGTTGCGATCTACGACGTCCCCCTGCTCTTCGAAGCCGGCATCGACACACGCGTGGACACAACTATCGTCGTGACCGCCGATCGTGAAACCCAGATCGCCCGCCTCAAGAAGCGCAACGGGCTCTCCCGCGCCGAAGCCCTTCGGCGCATCAAAAGCCAGATGCCGCTCGCAGACAAACGCCGCCGTGCAGACTACACGCTCGATGGCACGCTCCCGCTTCCGCAACTCAAGAAACAGGTCCGGTCGCTGTACCAATCGCTGCGTGCATCGACCTGATTTCCACGCCCCATGCATTCCCTTTTCTCACTGTGTTAGATTCCTCCCCCATGCACAACGTCGTCATCATCGGTTCAGGCCCAGCCGGATTGACCGCCGCCATCTATGCGGCGCGGGCCAATCTGTCGCCGCTCCTCATCGAAGGCTGGCAGTCAGGCGGTCAACTCACGACAACCACCGAAGTTGAGAACTATCCGGGCTTTGCCAAAGGCATCATGGGCCCGGAGCTGATGAAAGACATGCGGACGCAGGCCGGACGGTTCGGCACCGAGTTTCTGACCGGCGATGTCACAGCGGTGAACCTCGCACAGCGGCCATTCACCCTGACCATCGATGGGGAGCAAACCATCCAAACCCAGACTGTCATCATTGCGACCGGCGCCTCGGCCATTCCGATCGGCCTCAAGAACGAGTCAAGACTAACCGGCCATGGCGTCTCCACCTGCGCGACCTGTGACGGCTTTTTTTTCAAAGGGAAGGAACTCATCGTCGTCGGCGGGGGCGACAGCGCGCTGGAGGAAGCGAACTTTCTCACGAAATTTGCCACGAGAGTCTCGGTCGTCCATCGGCGGGACAAACTGCGTGCGTCAAAGATCATGCAAGACCGCGCCATACACAACGAGAAGATCTCTTTCATCTGGAACTCGGTCGTCGAAGACATTCTGGGGGCAGATGTCGTAACCGGCGCACAGCTCAAGAACGTGGTGACCGGAAAAATATCAGAAGTACCCTGCGCCGGCGTCTTTGTCGCCATCGGCCATCGACCCAACACGTCACTCTTTGCGGGCCAGATTGACATGGACGAGAAGGGCTATATCCGGACGCACAGTGGCACCGCCACCAATGTCCCGGGCATCTTTGCCGCCGGCGACGTGCAGGACTCGACATACCGCCAAGCTGTCACCGCCGCCGGCTCCGGCTGCATGGCCGCCATCGACGCTGAACGATTTTTAGAAACAACTGGCCATAACCTCTGAACTTCCACGGGATGCTCAAAACAGTCGTCCAACAAGGCCGCAGGCGAGACAAACACCGGAGGCGTACCCTCTGGGGTACGTTGAGGATTTTGGCGAGCCG
>CAYHNM010000018.1:0-2374 GCA_964357985.1 uncultured Nitrospira sp.
ATGCGGACAGGGCATGCAGACCGGTCCATCACAGCAGTGATAGATGTATTCGCGGCCGCATCGTCTGCAATGGGTATGCGCCATAGGTAAGACCGCACGGTAGCAAACTTCCTCGTCTCTCTCAAGAGCCCTCGCATGTCTGATGACGATAAACACCGGGCCAGGATTTTTCTTCACCGCGGGCAACTGGCTCAAGCCAAAGATGCCTATGAACAAGCCGTAACGGACGATCGCCTCGCCGACAATCCCCGCGAACTCTCCGCCTCGCTCGGCAATCTCGGAAATGTCTGCGCCCTGTCAGGGGATTTCGAAAAGGCCGAGGCCTGCTACCGGGAAGTGCTCACGATCCAGCGGACGGAACAGGACCGGCAGGCCGTTGCCCATACACTGGTGAATCTGGGCAATCTCCACATCGGCGCCGGTCGTCCGGAAAAAGCCCGCCCCTACTACCTTGAAGCCCTCGATCTGCTGAAACCGCTTCACGATGACCGCGCGCTCGGAATTCTGTATCACAACCTCGGCATGGAGGAGGCGCGGCAGGCCCACTGGGATCAGGCCATCGCCCACTTCACTGAGGCTCTAGAATGCCACCGCCGCATCGGCAATGAAGAGGGCCTGGCGTTGACCTACAGTCAATTGGGCAACACCTTCCTCGACTCCGGCGCTTTGCGTCAGGCGGAGAAATGTCTGAACAATGCGTCGGAACATTTCATCAAACTCGGCAACGCACCGGGGGAAGCGGCCGTCCTCCGGCTGCTGGCCGCGCTCTATGTGCGTGAACGGAATTCTCCCTCGGCGATTCGCTGCCTCGAACGCGTTCTGTCGCTCGATCAGCACTATCAGCTCCCGGAACAAGCCGCGGACCGCACGCTGCTCACCGAGCTTCGTCAATCTATTTCACATCCGTAGCCTCGCCCTACGCCCCACATCGGCCGACATTTCTCACATCTTTCTGGACAGATACAAATCCTCTGCTACCGTAGGATCGTGACAGCGATTGCATCAAGTTTCACCCTTGCACAACCGACAAGATACTGACGTACACATGTAGAGGAAGGTGAGATCGTGCTGCTGCGTGCCCTTTGGTTGCTCCTTATAGTCGGCGCCATCACCACTCCGGTACAGGCGACGGAATCCATGGCTCCTCAGATCACGGTCGGCACCCAGGAAGTCGGACTCTCCGCGGGCTACCTCCTCCCCCACCGGCTCACGCAAGATCACACGACCAAGCAGCAAGGCGTTGCCTTGATGCCTTCCTGGATGATGACCGTGACCGATCCGATGGGTGACAGCTGGTATCGCGGACAGATTTCTCTGGGCGCCGACGTGGTGTACATCCAATTCCAAGAACCCTTTCTCACGCACGGCATGGGCTTTACGCCCAAGATCAAATACACCATGGTCGCACACGACCGCATTCGCCCCTATGCCGAATTTGCCGGCGGCCCGTTCTGGACCGACCTCGCCGGGAAAATTCCCGAAGAATCCTCGCGGTTCAATTTCATTCTGACCGCGGGATTCGGCTGTTCGTTCTTTCTGACGCCTCAGACATCATTCAACATCGGCTATCGGTTCCACCATATTTCCAATGCCGGCACGCGTTATCCCAACTTGGGACTCAACTCCAGCTTGCCGTTCGGCGGATTTTCGTTTTACTTCTGACGAAGGGGAAGGGATGGACATCATGAGACAAACCACATCCTCACGCATCATGGCCGTGCTTGCGCTCAGCAGTGCCCTCTCCGGCGGCTGTACCAGGTCGATCGAGGTCCTGCCCTCCGCCGCCATAAGTACCGATACCGCCCCGACCTCCATTGCGAGCACCGAGCGCGTGCCGCTCATTCTCGACCAAGTAAAAGTCAGTCAGAATGGGGCTCCTCAAAATCCATCCACTGAACTGGATCGTCGCCTGCTCGGCTCTTTGCAAAGCCTCAAGCTGTTCTCCCATCTCTCCCTTGCCGAACAGGGATCACTTGCCGACAACGAGAAGGCGATCACCGCCCATTTGACCATCGACGACGCCATCGACTCACATCCCGGCGAAGCCGCCTGGAAAGGGTTTGCGATCGGCACCTCCATGTTTCTCCTCGCTCCGGTGATGGACTTCCACTACGACTACGGGACCCATCTCACATTGGAACTCGAGCGCTGGGACGGGACCGTCAAGACCTATCAGGCCGAGTCATCCGGCACGGCACGGTATAATCTCTTCAGCGCCAGCCCCTCCATGATCGCGGAACTGAAGGGTCATGTGATGGAAGCCGGCATCACCGACATCATGAACCAACTCGTCAAAGACGCAACCTTCTACAATGCCAGCAGTGCCCCCGTAACCGAACGGACCATCCATAGCGTCAGCGTCAAGTCGAAGCGC
>CAYHNM010000018.1:2474-8951 GCA_964357985.1 uncultured Nitrospira sp.
CGGGGGCCTGCCGCCCTCTCCGTTTCCACCTCTGCCCCGGTCAAATTGCGCTAGCACCAGGTAGGTACGTCCCTCTCGCCCGCCCCTCCCAGGCGCGCCCTGTCACACACGGACCATCCATAGCGTCAGCGTCAAGTCGAAGCGCCGGGGGCCTGCCGCCCTCTCCGTTTCCACCTCTGCCCCGGTCAAATTGCGCTAGCGCCAGGGGGGCACGTTCTCTCGCACCCAAACCTACCAGGCAAGCCCGGGCCGCACGGATGGTCTGGTCTCCCGCCGGTTGCTAATGCTATGATGCGCTTCTCACAGCGGGAGCACACATGGACATTGAAGCCTTTCGCCAAATGGTCGTCAAAAACCCCAAGGGGTTCCTCGGGCGCTACGGCCTGGGCAATAAAATTCTGCAAGAAGGCAGGAATCTGGAAGAAGCCGTCGAACACCTGCGCGTCGCCGTACAGCTCGATCCGGTGCATGTCGCATCCCACCTGGCCCTCGGGCGCGCCCTGATCGGCGTGGGACGGCCGGAAGAAGCCAAGCCCGTGCTGCAAGCCGGTATCGATGCCTCCGCCTCCGGACGGGCCAATGGCGGGCGCGATCTCGTCCCTGAAATGCAGATGATCCTCCAAGGGCTACGCTAATCACGGAGACCTCCTATGACGTTGGATACAGCCAAACAGCGCATCGAATCGGCCATCGCACAATTCGGACCGCGCGCGGCGCCGATGATCGATCTGGTCATGAATGAAGTGCGCTCCGATATGGGCGCAAGCGCCTTCAACGAACTCGTCGACGAGTTCGATTTAGAATTGGAATACAACATCGCGCCGCTGGAATCCGATTACTCCAACAGTTAACGAACCGCGAGTCACCTTTCTGTGCCACTGATCTGGTCCGCTATTTCCGCCCACGGCTATGGACACGCCGCCCAGGTCGTCCCCGTGCTGAACGAACTGGGCAAACAGATTCCCTCGCTCAGAGTTATTCTCCGCACGAACGTCCCCCGGCATTTTTTCGAATCGCGCATGACCGTACCGTGGGAACTGCGCCCGTCCCAAATGGATATCGGGTGCCTGCAGCATGGTCCCCTCACGATGGATTGGGACGCGACCTGGCAGGCCCACCGAATGTTTCATGCCAACTGGGACGCTCGGCTCAAAGAAGAAACCCTGGCCATCCGCGACGCTCGCCCGGATCTCGTCATCGGCAATACGCCCTACCTGGCCATGGCGGCCGGGGCCGCCGCCGGCGTACCGACGGTGGCGATCGCCAGCTTGAGTTGGGACGACATCTTGCGTGAACATCTCGATCCGAGGCAGCCTTGGCACACGGCCATTCTTGAGGACATCCGCCGCGCGTATGGACAAGCCCATCTCCTGCTGCGCCTCACACCAGGACTGCCGATGCCGGCCTTTCGCCACGCCATGGACATCGGACCGATTGCCCATCCGCTGCCTCCCGCGCGGACTCGCATCCGCCAGCACCTGGGGATCCCGAATCATGACACCCTCGTGCTCGTGGCCTTTGGCGGAATCCGGTTCGAAGCGCTCCCGTTTGATCGCATGGAATCGATGCCGGGCATTCAATTCTTAATCGACGGTCCCGTTCCCCCACATAATCGTCGAGTCCATTCCCTCTCCACACTTTCAGAGCGGTTTAGCACCCTCCTGTCTTCCGTCGATGTCATCATGACGAAACCAGGCTATGGGACCACCCTTGAAGCCGTGGCGACCCATGTCCCCGTGGTCTATGTGCGCCGATACGACTTCATAGAGGAAGACCAGATCGTTGCGTATCTGCATCGATATGGTCGCGGAGTGGAGCTCTCCCGTGCAGACTTCCTGGAAGCCCGCTGGGAATCGGCCATTCGACAGGTGCTGACATTGCCGACACCAGCCTCCCCGCCGCCGGCCTGTACCGGCGCGGCCGATGCGGCCAAAATTCTGGTGACCTACCTTCCATAAAGCGGCAGGCTTCCTTCAACAAAGAACAGCATTCCAACACCTTGACAACCTTCCCTACCACGGATATTGTCTCACCACAATTTCACAGAGCTGCCGGATACGTCATGCCTATACACATTCCTGGCGACATTGCCTTCCGCGACATAGCCGACGAAGCGGTTGTGCTCAACCTGTCCACCGGAATTTACTTCGGTCTCGACAGCGTTGGCACTCGGATCTGGCACCTCTTGGCGGAACACGGTTCCAACGAACCAGTAGTCAACGCTCTGTTGGCTGAATACGATGTCGAGGAGGGAAGACTTCGACGCGATGTTGAAGCCTTGATCCAACAATTACTGGACAAGGGACTCGTGGCTCGCGATGAAGAACATACTCCATCGGCTCGCTGAACTCTCCAGGATCGACTGGGTCCTTCTCCCACAACTTGCTCGTGCCTCCTATACGCTCCGTATCGCCGGACGAATGATGTCCTTGCCGCAACTGACCCGCTTGCTGATTTCCGTCAGTGCTTCCCCCGTATTCAGTGTCCTTCCCTTTCCGCACAGCCGTTGCACAGCCGCTCAGTTGATCACGCTCGCGGAGAAAGTTGTACCCATCCTCCATCGCCGGAATTGTTGCCTGACGCGTTCATTGCTGATCTTTTGGTTACTCAAGATTCGGCGCGAGTCGGCTCAGATTCTGATCGGTGTCTCGATACGCACCGCTATGCTTGAGAGCCATGCTTGGATCATGCACAACTGTGCAGTCGTGGTGAACTCACCTGACCTGGTCCGGCGCTTCACTTCCCTTCAGCGTTTCTAAACACACGATGAGCGGCATCACAGGATGTTACAACCTCGACGGCAAACCGGCAGAGCGTACGCTGGTCCAGCGGATGATGCATCGCTTGGCGCACCGAGGACCGGACGGATCAGCAATATGGATGGACGGACCTGTCGGCCTCGCTCATCTGGCTCTTCACACGACGCCGGAATCTCTCCGGGAAACCCAGCCGCTGTGCAACGAGACGCGCACGATTTGCCTCACGCTCGATGGACGAGTGGACAATCGAGCGGAGCTTCAGACCGCGCTTGAGGCACGCGCTGTACGGCTCCGATCGGATTCCGACGCTGAATTGGTTCTGCGGGCCTATGAATGCTGGGGTATCGATTGCCCGCATCACATCATCGGCGATTTTGCCTTTGTGGTGTGGGATCGACTGAATCAGCAGCTATTCTGTGCCAGGGATATTCTTGGGACCAGACCATTCTATTACTGTAGAAACGACCGCCGATTGCTCTGGGCCTCTGAACTCCGAGCGCTCTTTGAAGACGATGCCGTCCGCACGGCTCCAAACGAAGGGATGATCGGTGAATACCTTGCCAATGCGATTATGAATAATGAGGAGACGCTGTTCCGCGATATCGTTCGCCTTCCTCCTGCCCATTGTCTTCTCGTCAGCCCCGCCAATGTGCGCGTCCGTCGTTATTGGGATATTGATCCGCTGCGGGAGATTCGATACCGACGCGACGAGGACTACGCCGAACACTTCTTGAGCCTCTTCAAAGAGGCGGTTCGCTCACGATTACGAAGCCATCGCCCCATCGGAGCCGACCTCAGCGGCGGATTGGATTCATCGTCGGTGGTCAGCATGACGCAGGTGCTCTCCCGGGAAGGAGCCCTGCCGATTCATGGACTTGAAACCTTCTCGCTTGTGTTCCCCGGCCTCGCCTGCGACGAAAGTTCCTATATTCGGGACGTAGCCCAACGATGGGAGTTGCCCTCCAATACGCTTATGGCAGACACGCAACCTCTGGACCACTATGTGGCCCAAGTCGAGCGTGACTTCGATTTCCCCGAGTATCCGAATAGCGCAATGTCCACCCCTCTCAGGATACAAGCCCGGGCAAAAGGAATCACCGTCATTCTTGACGGAAGTGGTGGAGACGAATGGCTGAGCGGGAGTGACTGTCATTATGCCGATCTTGTGCGCACCCGACGGTTCCTGAAATTGTTCCGGCAGGTGTGCCATGATCGCCGGGCTGCGAGCGGCGCCTTTCCTTCATGGCCACTCCTGCGCCTCGGGTTATGGCCGCTCATGCCACTGGCGATGCGCAAGACGATCAGACGTCTTTCGAAACGAGATGGCGTTCCGCACTGGATGACGCCAAAATTTGCTCACCAGATCCATCTGACTGAACGACTGCGTCTTGAAACGGTACGGCGCTCCGGGTCCAGCTTCGCGCAGGAGGACATCTACCGAACACTCCTGAGCGGTTGGCAATCACACGGGAATGAAATGGGCGATCGGCTCTCTGCCCGGTTGTCGATGGAGGAGAGATCCCCATTGAACGATCGACGGATCATTGAATTCGCGTGCGCCGTACCGGATGAGCAGCACTGGAGGCGAGAGCAATCGAAATGTCTTCTTCGCGAAGCCATGAAAGGCCTCCTGCCGGAATCAGTCCGCAACCGCCGCACGAAGGCGGAATTCTCCCATACGTTTGCGGAAACGCTCCGGACCCAAGGCGGGTCCATATTGCTCAACGCCCTGCTCACCGAAGAGTTGGGGTGGGTACGGGGAGAACAGGTCCGGAGCATGTACCGAGCCATGATCGACTTGTATGGCAGGGGAGACAGCCGGTATACCCATTACATCTGGCCTTTATGGATGATCTTTGGGATTGAGGTGTGGTCGAGCACGGTGATGGATAAAAAGGGAGAACGAAGATATGGAGCAGGACAAACACCAAGTCCCTACCGACGTGACGGCGAAGAAGCCGTATGTCACCCCGTGCCTGGTGGAGTACGGTAGTATCGCCAAACTCACACAAGGCGGCGCCGGCAGTGTGACTGACGGCGGAATGATGGGAGCAGGGATGCAGTCTGGTATGGGCATGGGTATGATGTGCTTGTAAGATTCCGGTCATCTGAAAGGAGTTGTCCGTGTCACTCGAAGTCGATGAACATCGCGAATATCTGAGCGACCGCCCTCGCCTGTCTGCCTTTCGCTCAGCGATTGAGGAAGTCGTTAAGCCGAACCATGTCGTGCTCGATCTCGGCTGTGGAACCGCCATTTTGGGGCTGCTGGCCTGCCGGGCCGGAGCCAAGCGGGTCTATGCGATCGATGAAGGAGGCATGATCGAGTTAGCGCGCGCCATCTGTGGAGCGAATGGCTTTCAGGATCGCGTGCGGTTTATCAAGGACGTGTCCTCCCGCGTGGAACTGCCTGAACGGGTTGATGTGGTCCTCGCGGACCAGATCGGACAGTTCGGATTTGAAGCCGGATTGTTCGAGTACTTTGGCGATGCGCGGCGACGTTTTCTGAAATCCGACGGAGTGACCATTCCTCGTCGTCTTGATCTCTATGTCTGCCCTATCGAATTCGAGGACATGTGGAAGCAAGTGGACTTCTGGAACAGCGCGCCCGCCGGATTTGACTTTCGTCCGGCTCGCTCGCTCGCCGCCAATACAGGCTACCCGGTCAAATTCAACCCCGGGCATCTGCTCGGCACGCCTGAAGTGGCATGGTCCGTTGACCCATCGAGCTGTGACGGCGTGTCGCTCAGCATGCGCGCTCAGCTCAACGTGACACGGCCGGGAATACTGCACGGGATCGGCGGTTGGTTCGTCGCGCAACTGTCCCCCCACGTCACCATGTCCAACTCCCCCTTGGTCGCTCAGCCCATCAATAGAAGAAATGTGTTTTTCCCGCATGACCAGCCCGTTGCGGTGCAAACGGACGACCGCGTATTCGTCTCCATGCGCATTCTTCCGACTCAAGTCGTCGTGTCTTGGAACGTGGAGGTGTGGAGAACCGACCCGCACGATCCGACACACGCCAAGAAGACCAAGTTGGCCCAGTTTTCCCATTCGACGTTGAACGGGATGCTGATCAGCCGAGAAGACCTCCAGCGGACCAAGCCAGCCTCGATCCCAACCCTAAACCCGTGGGGTCAAGCCCGCCTGACCGTGTTGACGCTGTGCGATGGGCTGCGTCCCTTGGCAGACATTGAGCAGGAAGTCCTGCATCAACATCCGAACCTGTTTCCCTCACTGAACGAGGCTGCAACGTTCGTTGCTGAAGTGGTCACGAGGTATGCCCGGTGACGACGGCTGTCACGCTGAACGCTTCTGCCGCCGGCTACCGTGTCTATGGCCATCTCTTATCCTGTACGGAAGCATTGCCGGAGTTGGAACCGGTCAGATCCCACGAGGCTGTCACATGTCCCGACATTGAGGTTCGCTGGGTTGATGGGCCAGACCGGTTTGATGTGCCTCCCTCTTGGTTCCTGACCATCCCTTCTACAGACGACACACCATGGATGCTCTGTGGCAAGTATTCAGACGGATACGTGCTTCGATTTCCGGACCTGGCAGACTTCTGCGTCGATCGCTCCGGACGACGCATCCTCTGCGCCCCAACCGCCACCACCCCACGCGCTACGGTCAGACATCTTCTATTGGATCAGGTCCTGCCCCTTGCTCTGAATCAACGTGGATGCGAGGCTCTTCACGCCACCGCCGTCGTCACGGCCCA
>CAYHNM010000018.1:9051-12790 GCA_964357985.1 uncultured Nitrospira sp.
ACCAAACAGCGTATGGCCTTCGATGCCGAGTCCGGACAGTTTTCGTCCGCTCCGGCCCCCCTTTCCAGAATCTACATCCTGCTTCCCGACAGTCCGAGCCGTCTTTGTGACGATTCCTTTCCCTCTCTCATTACCCCTCTGGCTCCACGCGATGTCCTGATGGCCCTGATCGGTTCGGCATTTCGGCTCGACATTACCGATCGTCACATGATGGTCAGACAACTGCAATTCTTTGCGCGTGTGCACGCGCGGATTCCCGTCCGCGGGTTGACTCTTCCGGACTCATACGAGGCGCTCCCAGCCGTGTGTACTGCGATCGTGCAGGATCTTCGTTCGTGACCGCGCACGGCTCCGCCAACCACGTCACCATCGTTGACCTCCTTCGCATGTCGTCCGACACACTAATCTCTCTACCGGCATACCCGGACTACATCTGGGACTCACTCCTCGATGCCGCCACCACCCACCGGGTGCTTCCCTTCTTGTATCCACGGCTCAAGGATTCCTCCCGTATCCACGCACTCCCACCCCTTCTTCACGCTCATCTCAAACAGGCCGCGCGGGAGACGACGGCTCGCAATCTGTTTCTGACAAGCGAGTTGTGCACCATCGTGAAGGCGCTCGATTGCCACGGCATACCCAGCATCCCGATTCGCGGTCCGGCGCTGGCTCACCAGCTCTATGACGATCCCTTCCTCCGCCCCGCAGAAGACCTTGATCTGCTTGTCCACCGGCACGATCTTCCGGCAGTGGCGGCCATCCTGACTCAACAGGGCTATCGTTCGGTCGAACATCGACAGGGATTTCTTGAGACGTTTTCGTATTCTCTGGAGTTTGTCCATCCGGTCTCCGGCCTCTATGTCGAACCACACTGGAGCCTTGTGTATCCCCCCTACGTTGGAACCGTCGATATGGCGCCCGTCTGGGCTCGTGCCGTGCGGCAGCAGGCCGCGGGTGTCCACATGTTAGGCCTTGGGCTGATCGATCTGGTGATTCATCTCTGCGTCCACCTTCTTCATCGAGGCGACCAGGTTCCTTTGCTCTGGCTCTATGAACTCGACCGCTTGCTCCGTGAGAAGCAGGCCAACATGGATTGGGATCAGTTCGTACGCGTGGCTCACACCATGGGGCAGGGACTGCTCGTGGCTCAAGCGCTATCCAAAGTGATCGAGCATTGCAATACGCCCCTACCTCCCTCGCTTCATGCCCAGTTGGCTCTCTCACCTCCCCCGCCCTCGCTCCCGACTATCGGCTTGTTGTTAATCAGGGGGCAGGTGAACGGCCGCGAGGAGTTTGCCGCGCTATGGGCTCTCCAAGGCCTTCGCCCAAAGCTTTGGTATGTTCTAGGCCTGCTCTTTCCCTCGCCAGATTTCATGCTCAGACGCTATCGGCTCTCCAGCTATTCCATGCTCATGCTGTACTACCCCCTCCGATTTGTGTCCCTGCTGTGGGAAGGGGCGATGTGGGTTTCCGCCTGGCTACGTGCGGTCGTTTCCTCACAAAATCCCCAGTCCAGATGACAGAGCTGTCTGCTTGCGGATAGGTGCCTCAAAACATACATCCTTTTGCCCGATCGATCCGTAGAGTGTTATAGTTGGGGCGTGTTTCAGACCGAAGTCAGAATGTCGTTATCCAGCTGATCCACTATGGACGCCTCGTCGCAACACGCCGCCTCAAACATCGACCCCAAGCTGCTGGCCCGGGTGGTCAAGGGAGACCATCAGGCATTCAGTCAGCTCTACGATCAATCCAGCACGCTCTTGTATACGATGGCACTGCGCATTCTCGGCAATCGCGATGAAGCGGCTGAACTCCTCCAGGATGTCTACCTGGAGGTCTGGCGCAAGGTCTCCCGCTATGACGTCGGCCGGGGAACCCCTGTGGCATGGCTGGTTACGCTGACGCGGAGCCGAGCCATCGATCGACTCCGGGCCCGAGCCTCTCGGGGCCTGAATAAGTCGACGGAATCCCTGGACGGCTCGTCGGCCTCCCAGATCGCCGATCGAGGTCCCAACCCTTTTGACGCACAAGCCGATCAGGAAATTAGAACCTTGGTGGGAGGCGCCCTGGCGGCGCTCCCGCAAGCCCAGCAACATGCACTGGAATTGGCCTACTACGAAGGGCTGTCCCACGCAGAAATCGCAGCCCGGCTGAATCAGCCGCTCGGAACCGTGAAGACTAGAATCAAGCTGGGCATGTCCAAGCTCCGGGAATCGCTCCGACGCTGTTGGGAACAAGGTGAGCACGTATGACCCACGAAGAACTCGAAGAAGCCGTCCCGCTGTATGCCGCAGGCGCGCTCGAACGCTCTGAGCGGCAGGCCCTTGAGGCCCACCTGCTCTCCGGTTGCGTCTCCTGCCACACGGCGCTCAAGGAGTTCCAGTCGGTGGCGGCCATTCTGCCGTTCGGATTGAATTCGATACCGGCTCCTCGTGCGCTGAAAGCGAAAATCATGGCGGCGCGGACCCTCACCGCCATCGCCGAGGACGCTCAAGAAAAAGTCGACTCGAAACCAAGTCTGGAACCGGGGGAATGGATGAACCATCTCTTCCCTCCGGAATCCGCAGCCGCCCCGAGATCATTCGGGTGGGCCTTAAGCTTCGCTGCATTGGCCATTCTCTCCATCGGAGGCTATCTCGCCTGGACCTCCTATACTCAAAACGTCACCGGCACCGCCGTTGTCCAGCAACTCCAAGCGGCTTCGGATGACCAGACGAAGAAGGTCGCCGCTCTGCAGCAGCAACTGGACGATCGGGAACGCGCGATCGTCCAAATGAAGGAAGAGTTGCAGCAACGCACGACCGACTCAACAGAACTGAAGGATCAGCTCATTCAACGCGAGGCAGAGCTCGAAGATCTGAAATTCCAATTCGCCGCACGCGGGGGAATGCCGGCCAACCGTGAACCGGAAGATGAGCTTGCCGCCCTGCTCCGCGTTCCGAATGCGAAAGCCGTATCACTCAATGGCTCAGACATGGCCAAACAAGCGTCCGGCATGCTCGTCTACGATGCCCGGACCAAGAAAGCCTGGCTCTACGCAATGAATCTTCCGGAATGCCCCAATGGCACCACCTACCAACTCTGGGCGATCAATGACAAGCCGATCAGCGTGGGAACCTTCCACATGGACAGCGGCGAAACTGCGCATCTCCTGGTCAGCCGGGTGCCGGAATTCTCCAAGGCCAAAAAGTTTGCCGTCAGTCTTGAGCCATCAGGGGGGCGTCCCACGCCGACTGGTCCAATCTATCTGGTCAGCCAATCGTAACAACGCCCGTCACACCACCCGACCAGCATCACTGCCCGCACCTTGAGCTTCGATGAGCGACTGCGTAGATGAAAGCCACGCACCCATGACCATCGACCCCACACAGGACGACACATTCATGCGAATGGCGTTGGAGCATGCAGCGCTGGCTCCGGCACTAGGGGAAGTGCCCATTGCCGCGCTACTGGTCCATGATAGACAGGTGCTGGCGCTGGCCCATAATCTCCGCGAAACAAGGCAGGACCCGACGGCGCACGCAGAGATATTAGTCATTCAAGAGGCGGCGGAAAAACTGGGAACCTGGCGGCTGATCGACTGCACGCTCTATGTCACCTTGGAGCCCTGTCCGATGTGCGCCGGCGCCATTGTCCAGTCACGCATCGCCAGGACCGTGTTCGGCGCCTGGGACCCCAAGGCTGGCGCCTGCGGCTCACTGATGGATATTCCGGCAGAGCCCCGGCTGAATCACCGGGT
>CAYHNM010000019.1:0-12723 GCA_964357985.1 uncultured Nitrospira sp.
ACTGGGTTCTCCCATCCGGATTCCGCATCGCGCCAGAAACCATCTCGGTTAACCCATCAATTACTCCTTCGTGCCCTTCGAGGCGGTGCTTAACCCTGGTGCCATCAGGGATACGGACCCAATCTGATGCGAGGGGTTGAGCCTGCGAGGTGGGTTTCTGTGTCATGCGGGAGTCTCCTTTGCGGACGCGGACTAGTGGCGTCCACGAGTCGTCCGATGAATGGGTGATGCTCAGAGTTCCGGACGGAAGTACGATGATGACTGCCGGACCGATTCCGTGGGACGGAGTGAGTGGGGTCGCTGACGAAACAGATAGGGAACTATCGGAAGTTCACCTGGAAAGAAGTCTACCATGTCGCTGTTGACATAGCGAACTTCGTATGAAGTTCCACCGCTCCTCCTTGCGAGGAGCGGTGTTGAGTTTAGGATAGCGGCGTGGCTTTGGTGCTGTCTGGCTGCATCGAGGATTTGAGATCTTCAATCGCCTTCGCCACGTCGGTTTCAGTCGACCCAAACCGATCTCCCATCACCTTGATCGCTTGTTTAATCGCGGTGGTCATCTTGGTAACCTGTTCTGCTGGTGTCATGCCGAGTCTCCTAGGTTAATGTCAGCTGCATTCCAATTCACTGCACTCAGAAATTATTGAACAACCGCTGAGGGGGGACCTGCCCAAATAAGATAGGGGGGTTTTTTCAGCGCGTCTGCGCGAGGAAAATGTCGAATGGCGTAGTCGTAGGCGTGCGCTTGTGCGCTTTGACAGGTCGGCGCTGACAGATGGTTGGAGATGACTTGAAAGTCCGCGTGATCATCTTCTCCGATCTTGGCGGTATAGAGCGCGCAGGAAAATTCTCCATCCCTCGAACATTGGGTGCTGATGACCAGGTGTGATCCGTCAGGAAACGTCATGAGGAGGTCAAGATTCGTTCGGCCCATATGTCCTCCTATTGGTGGTGCGGCTCAGCATCAAGCGGTGTGGGACGCGTGGGGTGTGACGTAGAGCCGGAGGCATCGACCGTCTAGGAGTGCCCCCTCAAGGGCGACGACGACCTTCAACGCTTGTTCGGCAGACGCCATTTCCACAAAGCCGTAGCCGGCTGAGATGTCGGTATTTTTGTGACGCACAATATATGCGCGGGCGACCGTACCGTATTTGTTAAACAAGTCGCGTAGTCCGTTATCCGACACGGACTCGGTCAGTCCTCCGACGTATACGACACGCTTTCCCACGATTCCTCTGCGCAGTTCTTTTGAAACACTGAGACGGTGCGCTCAGTCGGCTAATGTTGGTCGCGTGGTTCAAAATAGGCATAGACGAGCACTCCTGCTACGCTTGCCATATACAGCAGCGTGGCCGCTCCAAGGGGATTCTGTGTCAACCAGTGCATGAGATGTTGTATCGGGATCATGGTTCTGTGCCTCTCGCCCTGTCGATAAGCCGGCTATTCGGTCGCGCCACGACGTCTCGGTCGGTTCTCTGCAGGCCGGTTGTTTCTTCCCTGTGATTTGCTTTCTTGCGCCGTCACCCGCGAACGTGTAGCCGGTCCAAAACCTGAACTGGCGAGTGAGGACACTTCCCGGCGTATGGTTTCGATGGAAGAGGACTGTTCGGTCAGCTTCGGATCGGTGAGTCCCAGGAGTTGCCACCGAATTTTCGGCTTCAGCACGGCGCGGTTTTTCTTTTTGCCGGTCTTGCGACCTTTCCACACTGTCGAGATTTTCATGGCGTACTCCTTGTGCTGGGCTACGAGACTGTTCTCAGGATCATACATCGTCGACGGTGCCGCTCCACGATTGGAGCCGGTGATCCCCATCGGGAGACAGCAAGACTGTCCCTCAGGAGATAGGGCGTAAGAGCGGTCAGGTTACAGGAACGATCGCGCAGAGACGGGAGTGAGGGGAGTGAAGCGCGCAACGGGAAATGGAGCTCGTACGAAGCGTCACTTTAGCACGTGGTCTGGCCTGAGTCAAACTGCGTGATGTGGGAAGGACTAGAGAAACTGAACATGCGAGAGGTATTAGGGCTGCCGTGATGGGCCGCTTCCCGCAGCCGATGCCGTTCTAAGCCCACTGGCAAGTCCGAGCAGGTACAGCCCGTAAATGAGCCATTTTGACGGGTCAAAGTCGTACCATTTGGGTCCATTGCGATAGTCGCTCGGATACATGTGATGGTAGTTGTGGTAGCCCTCTCCGAACGTAATCAACGAGACAAACCAGCTGTCGCGACTGGAATCCTTTGTCCCATGGGGTTGACGGCCCCAGATGTGGCAAATGGAATTGATGCAAAAGGTGGAGTTCAGGACCGCAAAGGTTCTTCCAACGCCGGCGAGCAGAAAGCATCCGATGCCGCCGACCAGCCCATTCGCCATGAAGCCGATCACAAATGTCAGCACCAGGCCGCCAAGTACGATGAGTGCGTAGTATTTATGTTGCCAGATAGCCACCGGATCCTGCGCGACGCGGGAGGCATACTGCACGTCATCATACTTCCGCTTCGCGAAGAGCCAGCCGCAATGGCTATGCCAGAATCCCAGCTTCGCGTTGTAGGGATCGCCTTCCTGATCGCACTGGGCATGGTGGCGAAGGTGGTCAGCGGTCCACTTGATGGCACTGTTTTGCAGCGCCCATGCGCCCGCGATAAGCAGCACGCCTTTCACCCAGTTGGGGCAATCAAAGCTGCGGTGTGACATGAGGCGATGATAGCCCACGGTGATACCGAGGCCGCTGACGAGGTAGAGGATGCCGAACAACGTCCAGTCCAGCCAAGAGTAATCGTAGAAGTAGGCATAGATTGGGATCGCGAGGAGAACTCCCACCACGATGGAGAGAAAGAGGACGACCGTCCAGCCGACATGGTAACGGCGAGCCAGGCGCAGTGAGTGTATATCCGTCGTCATCGGTTGTTTTGCGATAGAATCTGCATTCGTCATGGCCTACGATAGCATAGATAGGCCACGATGGCGAACCGCTTGTGTCGCGTAGCGATGCGGATGCGTCGGCGCCGGTTGGGTGCAAGAAGTTGACGCCTGAGGAGGCATGCTGTATGGTGTGCCTACATTGATCTCGCAGTAGTCCGGCGAATCACTGTTCAAACCATAACGGACTTCGCGATCGCATCGCGACCAGGTCCAGTTTGGAGCTGCATCTTTTCGGTGCTCTCTCCCCTCGGTTCTCTGATCCCGTCATAATGCGATCAAACTGAAAGGATAGTGTAGTGGATACGTTTGTTCACGAGAGTTTTCAGGGTCTCGGCTTATCTGAGGCGATGTTACAGGATCTTATTAAGGCCGGGTACACGGCACCAACCCCGATTCAGATGCAAGCGATTCCGCCTGCGCTTGCCGGGCGAGATGTGATCGGGTGTGCGCAGACGGGCACGGGCAAAACTGCAGCGTTTGCCATTCCGATGATTGAACGGCTAGCGGCGCTGCCCAAAGGCCAGCCCCAGGCACTGATTTTGGCGCCTACCAGGGAATTGGCGTTACAGATCCTTGCCACGATCGATAAGCTCGGGCGTGGACGTCGCATTTCCGCCACCGTGATCATGGGCGGCGCTGATATGCAGGCGCAGGTTCGCGGGCTTCGGCAACAGCCGGATATTCTGGTGGCGACTCCCGGTCGATTGCTCGATCACATGTGGAACGGTACGATCAATCTGGCTCCCATCAAGATTTTGGTATTGGACGAGGCTGACCGTATGTTGGACATGGGATTTGCCCCGCAAATCAACCAGATCCTGGATGCGTTGCCGGTTGAACGGCAGACATTGTTGTTCTCTGCCACATTGCCTGCCGACCTTACCAGGTTGGTGCAGGTCAGTGTGCACAACGCCGTGCGCGTCATGGTGAGTCCGTCAGCCACCACGGCCGATGGCGTGACCCAGGCGTTGCATCACACCACCCACGACAGCAAAGCGTCCTTGTTGGTGTCGCTCCTCGGACAAGAGCAGGAAACGGTGTTGGTTTTCACGCGCACAAAACATCGCGCGGACAAGTTGGGTCGGGTGTTGGGGCAAGAGGGGCATAAAGTGGCCGTTCTTCACGGTGACCGGAGTCTCTCCCAGCGCCGTGCGGCCCTCGACGGATTTAAGCGCGGCACGTTCCGGATCCTGGTGGCGACGGATATTGCTGCGCGAGGGATTGATGTGGCGAATATCGGACATGTCATCAACTTTGACTTGCCGAATTGCCCGGAAGACTATGTGCATCGCATCGGCCGCACGGCACGCATGAAAACGACCGGGCGAGCCACCAGCTTCGTCACGTCGGAGGATGGTCTGCAGTTGCGGGCGATCGAGCAGTTGTTGGGACATGCCGTGCCGGTTGCAGCGGGGAGTGCAAGGCCATCGTTGGATCCGCGTGGGCAGGGGCGTCCTGCGCAGCGGCAAGCACGGCCGGCTCAAGGGCGTCCGGCAGGGTTTCGCGAACGCAGACCGATGGGCCATGGAACGCACAGACCGGCGCAGCCCATTCAAGGCGCCCCAGGGAACTAGAGCAGAGAGTGTGCGAATGGATCGCTCGTTGATCAATCTACTATTGGAAGGGAACGTCATGCCTGAGACGCAAAGCCTCCCGGTCAAGCCCAGCGCACCGTGGGTCAGAATTCCTGATGGAACCAAGGTGCGGTTGCGGACGGACAATCAGGAGGGTGTCATTGATGGGCTTACCGAACTCGTCACGGGGACCGGCCGGAATCCTGATGGCCGCACTCAGTATCGCGTCAATCTCGGGGATCAAGCGAGAACGCTGGTCGTTGAGGATGATCTGCTGGTGTTAGTGGATGCGGAGGGCTTGGCGCTGATTCTCAAACAGAAAGTGGAGTTCCGTCGACTTGTGACCCAGCGGTTACGGGGAGCACTTGGCGACGATCGGTTTGTCCGTCCTGCCTAAGGAGCGGCGCGGGCCGTATAGACGGCCCGCGCATGCTCCCGTGCTAATACAGGGGTGGCTGCGGCCCCCACTGCAAACCTTCCAAATCCGGATCTTCTCCTGCGGGAATTGACGTGCGATCGTCTTTCTCGCCTTTCCGCTGCGCACGTTTTTCTTCCTTTTCTTTCCGCTTCGTTTGAAGCGACTTCTCACGGTCCCGTTTCGCCATCGTTGTTTTTCCTGCGCGTGCGATAGTGTCCTCCTTGGTCGTCTCGTCAATGAGATAGTGCTGGTGTCGGCCTGGGCACAAACACGCAGCCGATTTTGTGTGGAGCCACCTATCTCACTCACGCAAACCGACATCTTGATAGGGTACGGCGTGAAGGAGAGCGATGTAGCTGCCTCTCGGAGATCGTGATGTACCGTACCACGATGCGGAGACTCAGTCAAAGCAGCATCTCGATCGACTAGGACGTGTGTGGGAGAGTGCGTGGTGTCGGGGTGGACCGGAGGCGAAGTTTGAAAATAACGCGTCGGCTCTTGTCTCGATCTACTCCGGTCGCAGGATGAGCGATGAGATCTTGCCGGCCTCGGCCACTCGCCGATGTCAGTCGTTGGAAACACGGTGAGACGGTTGGCTCCGTACGGTCGATGACTTCGAGGCCTTTGGTCATCACACGGAAGGAGCGTTCCTGGCTTAATCGCAAGTTCATCGCGTCGCCGCCGCGATCATCGGTATGTCCCTCGATCACGACTGAGTCGATATGGGACTCAAGCGGCCCGCATACGAGGACGGCATAGCGGGGCATCATGTCGGTGAGAAATCGATCAGCCTGTGGCGTCAAGGTGCTTTTCCCAAAGTCGAAATTGAGCAGGTCCTCGGGGATGACGATTCGCATGAGAAGTGGATCCTGCGGGTCGTTGTCTACGGAGAGTCCGAATTGTGCGAAGTGCTCGTACAGTAAGGTTTGAACGTTGCTCGTGAGCGGCGTCACGGGATCGGAGACGGTAGTCTGGGGAGGTGTTGGTCGGTCTGTTGGAATGTCCTGGGCTGCTTGTGGTGCGAGTGATGCCGCAAGGAGTAGGACGAAAATAATGGCGAGTGAGGTCATCAAGTCCATGAGCCCGTTGGTCGTCGTGTGGGAAATTGTCGAATGGGAACCAGAGTTATTAGGGTACATGTGGAATGTCTTCTCAGTGGTTTAGAAAGGCAGGGAACATATCATCGTGGACCACGGGATTTATGAGTTCTACTAGGCGTGATGACTGAAAGAGGTGCGAGTAGGTGTGTCGAGGTGCGGAGTCGCTGCAGCCATCCTTGGGGTTGGCGAAGTGGCGCCCCTGTTGCGGGATGGGGCGTCTGAGTGATTCTGGCGGTCAAGTCATCCACCAGGTGATCGACCTCTTGGGGTGACGAGAAACGCTGGGCTGGTGGCGGCTCCAATTGGTGAGGGAGTTGCGTCAATGCGAGTGTGAGTTGTTGAATCAACGGGGCGAACGCTTTGGCGATAGCTTCGATTGGATAGGTGGCCGGTGGTGTGCTCTCGGCCTGTAGATGGGTACGAATTTCTTGTGTCAGTGCGTCTACCGATTTTGTCATGGCCTTCAAGGGCTGGGCGAGGGTGTCGGTTGCTGGCTGGGAATAGGGAATGGGGGGAGAATATTTTGATCCCTGTTCCAGCGAAGAGGGCCGACGAAGTGTTCCCGTCATTCCTTCAAGAATCTGTTCAAGCGTTTTTCTTGGAAACAGGTCATCGATCAAGTGGGTGCATTGCTGATGGGCTGAGAATAAGCGAAACATGAGCGGCTTCTCTATCAGGGTAAAGGCGGTTGCGCAGACGAGCCCGACGATCGAAGTCAGAAATTTTCCGGCGAGACCGTTGATGAGGCCTTGAATTCCGGCAATGCCGTGACCGTCGGCGTGTAGCTTACTGAGGCCAACCAACAGCGCAATAAACGTGAGCAGGAGGCCGATCCCTGTCAGGAGGGACGGCACTTGTTGATACCAGGCGAGATTCAGCTTTCCCCGAAAGATGGTTTCGAGCGAGAAGAGTTCCTGGGCAGAACGAGAACTAAATATGCGGGGTTCGATGTACCAGGCGACCTGTTCCGTCACGAGTGTCTTTCGATATTGCTTCCAGGCAGGAGATAGCCAGGGTTCTCGCTGAAACGTCGTATCGATGAGTTGAAAATCCTTCCCGTCCCGTCGGTCCAAGTGTGGGGGCGGTTCTTGCGGTCTGCTTTTCAACGCTCCTGGAGGGTGGAGCATCAAACCGTCCTGGTCGAGTTGCAGGCGCTCTTGAGCCAGTTTATCGAGGCATCGGGTCACGCGCGCAAATGGTTGCGAAGCCTGTGTCGATAGTTGATACAGCCGAGTGACTTGCCAGAGAAAAAATATCGTCAGGCCCGCAGAGCCGTACCAGCTGACAAGAGGAGCGGAGAGAGCACCCAGGGGGGCAACGTCTTGGGTCAACAGTTGAATGGCATGCTGGATGATCATGGGCGGCATCATGTCCAACTTTCGTGCCACTCCGGTGTGTCGAAGATGCCCGCCGATTCGTATAGCTGTCGATGGGTTTGCGAAGGGCTGAGCATATTATTCCCTCAGGGGGAACTTTCTGCCGGGTGCGTAGTGCCATTCAGGACTGCTCTTCCAGTTCTTTCACAGTGGGAGGAACACGGCAACAACATGGGGGATGGTGACTTTCAAAAAAAGTATTTGTGGGGAGAAGAGGGTGAGATACAGTCAGGCGAGAGGTTTCGATTATGCCGACGAGCACATCACGCGCTTCGATGCTGAACAAATTTCGTCGGCACCCGCGAGTGCGTATTCCCACCCCGATTGCCTGTGAGCTTGCCTGGCGTGATGAGCAGCGCTGGTTTGGGAAGTCTGTGCATGGTCCGGGTGTTGTGTACGATCTCTCTTTGCGGGGGATGCGGGTCAGTACAGAAGCCCCGATCAAGCCGGGCGATCACGTGTCATTGCTGGTTCGATTGCCGCGGCAAGCGGCTCCTGCAGAAATCGCTGTTGCCACGGTTCGCTGGGCGAAGGATCAGATATACGGGCTGGCCTTTCAGCGGTTGTCGAGTACCTCCCATGGGCGACTTCGAAGATACATGACGGTGTTCTCAAAAGGGATCAGATAAGCGAGGTCTGCCTTGTCGAATTCCCGTCTCACCACAAACGAACTCTCCTCGCGACGGCGCAAACCACGTATTCGTGTTTCAGCGCCATTTCCCTGCTCCTATGCCTTGGTCGGACTAAAGAAATGGGCGACGGCCAATCGGGGCGGTCTGGGGGTGGTGTGCGATCTCTCAGTCGCGGGTGCCAGAATGTTGAGTGAGGCAGTGCTGGTTCCGGGCGATGAGATTGCGATCAGCTTACGATTGCCGCACCAGCGGGTATCGACGTTTATCGATCGGGCGACGGTTCGTTGGGTGAAGGATTCCGTCTTCGGGGTCGAGTTCTGTTTACTGTCACCGATTGCGGTCTCACGGTTAGGCAAGTGTGTCAACCGTGAAATACATGCTTCGACGCGGCTTCCGGTTACCACCACGTCTGAACTGCGGTCTCGCTAGGATTCGATCTTACCCGTAAGAATTGCACGGAGAGTGGTGTGCCCTCGGGTCTGCGAGGGCGCGGTCAGGGACTGATTACTTGACGCCTTCTCCAGGTGTGGCAATAAATTGTTTGCGAAAGCCGACGACTTTGGCGAGATAGTCACGGGTTTCTTGATAGGGCAGGTTCGCTCGTAGCCGGTCATAGACGGCAGGAGGTTGAAGCGAATTGATTTGGTTGATGGCTGCGGTTTGATCCTGAGCAAATGCTTTGAACACGTTGCGCGGACCGGTGTTATAGGCTGAAATCACGCAGTATTCTCTGGCCACCTGGTTCTCGATGCGCTCCAGCAGATTATAGGACAGGACGTTGAGATACGCACTGCCGAGTTCGATATTGTTCTCAGGATCGAAGAGATAGTCTCGTGAAGGAATAGTGTCCTTACCCTTGGCTTTTTTGTAGGCATCACGTCCCCCGCTGCTGGGCACGAGCTGCATGAGCCCAAAGGCGGGGGCGGAGCTGACAGCGAAAGGGTTGAAATTACTTTCCGTGCGAATGACCGCAAAGATCAAGCTGGGACTGATCTTGAACTGTTCCGCGTACCGGGTGACCGTGCTGCGGTATTTTTCAGCCTGCTTGTTCGAGAAATTGGCGACCATCTTAATTTCAGCGAGCAGGGCCTGTTTGGTTACGCCGTTCTGATCGACCGATCGCGGTTTGGCCTGGTTTTCGACTGTAAACGCCGCAAAGGCGTCAGCTTGCGCCGGAGTTTTGATCGCTCGCCCTTCCTGGTCCACAACCAGGCCTAGGAGGTAGGGTGGTTTGTCGCTGGTGAGCGTGACAGCTTTGTCGGAAAAGAGATCGACGGATCGAGGATCATCAGGGGTTAGGAGTGTGGTAACGAGGGCATTTTTCAAGCTGTCTTTAGGAGCCTTGTCGTCCAGCGTTTCAATCACGATCATCCCGCTATCAAAGTCGACGACTGCCCGGCTCATATAGTTCTGGGTGTACTTGACGTATTTCTTCTGCTCCGGAACTTTTACTTCTTTCTCTCCCCATGTTTGGCGAACCCGACCGGTCAAGGCGGCCATGATGGTCTCGAAGTCGCGCTGCAAGGTTCGTATATCGCGCAGGACGGATTCGGGGTCGCGCTGATACGCGTCGGTGTGTTCCTTGAGGACTTGTTTGGGATCTTTTCCTCCGGCAATGCTGACGACGGTTTTTCCTGTTTGGCTGCCGAGCACGCGTTCGGCGCTCGTCAGGACGTGATCGGCGGTCTCACAGCCTGAGGTGGAAAGAAGCAAGGGCAAAACGAGAAGCCTCGATATCGATGCATAGGGATTCATGGCGCTAGTGTACCTGATTTTGTCGAAGGCAGAAAGTGGGGGAGGGAATTGCGGAGCCGCTTGTGTCCACAAAGGGCTCCGCATGAGGAGATAGTCCTTCTACTTGATGGCGACGGCTTTGACTTCTTTGTAGGACGTTTGACCGAGCAATACTTTTTGGATGCCGTCCTGGACGAGGGTCGTCATGCCTTCATCCATTGCACAGTGAAGCATGTCTTCGGTGCGGGCTTTCTGCTGGACCATCCGCTTAATGTTGTCCGATCCAAGCAGGAGTTCGTGGAGGGCCACTCGTCCTTTATAGCCAGTGCGACTACAGACTTCGCAGCCTTTCCCGCGCGAGAGACGGAATGTGTTGTCTTGCTTAATGCCAAGTTTGTCCCAGCGCTCGGGGCCATAGCCCTGCCGAAGCTCTTCGTATTCTTCCGGCGTACCCACATACTGCTCCTTGCAATCTTTGCAGATACGGCGAGCCAACCGTTGGGCGAGCACGCCGAGCATGGCGTCGGCAAAGCTGAAGGGGTCGCAGCCCATATCCAGGAGACGGGTCACCGTTTCTACGGCGCTGTTGGTGTGCAAGGTGCTGAGGACCAAGTGTCCGGTGAGCGAGGCTTCGATGCCGGTATCGGCGGTTTCTTTATCGCGCATTTCTCCGACCATGATGACATCCGGATCGGCGCGGAGGAATGCCCGCATGGCGGTGGCAAAGGTGAAGCCGATCTTGGGCTGGACTTGGACCTGGCGCAGGCCATATTGGGTAATTTCGACGGGGTCTTCTGCGGTCCAGATTTTAATATCAGGAGTGTTGATGTTTCCCAGCACGGAATGGAGCGTGGTTGTTTTTCCTGATCCGGTCGGTCCGACACAGAGAATGATGCCGTAGGGCTTTTCAGAAATATCTTTAATGCCTTTGAGATTGCGGTCCGAGAACCCCATTTTGTCGAGCGGCAAGGGTTCACTGGCGGCCAGGATACGCATGACGACATCTTTGTTATACCCGGATGTCGGAATGGTGGCGACGCGGAGTTCAATCTCTTTGGTCTCTGTAAGCTTGAACTTGATTTTGCCGTCCTGCGGCTTGCGACGTTCGGCGATGTCCAAGCTGGCCATGATTTTTAAGCGGGACACGATCGCGCGCCGATAACTCTGAGGAATTTTCATATATTCGAAGCAATCGCCGTCGACACGGAACCGGACGAGCGTCTCGCGTTTTTCTCCGTAGGGCTCGATGTGAATATCCGAAGCGTTCTGTCGGAAGGCGTCAGCGATGATCTGGTTGGCAAGGCGAACGATGGCGCTGTCGTTTTCATCAAGCCCACCCCCTGCAGAGGCTTCTTCCATCGCTTCGGCTTGGGATTCGGTGACGAGTTCTCCGAGAATGTCTGAGACGTTTTCGTCGAGTTTGCGGCCCCCGCCGCCGCCGCCTCCGTCGCTTTGGCCGGTGGCGGAAGCCAGGAATTGTGCGATGTCCCGCCGTAAGCTGACCGCGAAGCGGATATTTAAGCCGGGGAATGTCCGTTTGATGTCTTGAACCCGGTCGAGGTCGCCGGGATCATCAGTCAGAATTTCAATGGCGGTGCGATCGCGTTTCAGCGGCATCCAATGATTTTTTCTCAGGTAGTCGACGTTCAGGTTCTTGAGGAGTTCGATGTCGACCAGGGTGCGTTCGCTGAACTCGATATAGGGGCACTTGTAGAACTGGGCGAAGGATTTGCCGATGTCGAGTTTCGGCACCTTATACTTTTCGATCAAGAGGCTTTCGAGATCACTGGTGCCTTTGCGGGCCTCAGCGAGGACGTTTTCCAAGTCGTTCTGCGTAATCTTTCCGCTGCCGACGAGGTGGTCGAATTTTGTGGGATTTTTCTTTGTGTTTTTCCGCAAGTTGAAAAATGCAATGCCGAGGGCCTTGGCGATCTCGGCGACCGACTCTTCGTCTTTTCTGGTAAAGCGGCTGCCGCTTTTCTTATTCAGCAGCTGGAGGACGCCCATGAGGTATTTGTTGTCGGCGACAATGGGGTAGGTCAAGACCTGTTTGGTCTTGAAGCCGGTGCGCTTGTCATACGATGTGTTGTGCAGCAACGAGGGGTGGATGCTCTGGAGTTCAGCCATGTTGTAGGCATCGGCGATATTCACGGGCCGGAGGTATTTCGCGCAGAATCCGGCGAGACTTTGCTCGGTGATGGGGATCCGCACTTCTTCGACGCTGTCGACATGGGGCACTTTGGAAAAGATTTCTTTCTTGTCTGGGTCGAATGCGAAGAGGGTGAGATCCTCAGCGTCGAACAGGCCGAGGATATCTTTGTGCAGGTCGAGGAGAATTTGGTCGAGATCGCTGGCCGCGTTAATTTGAGCGGTGATTTTCTTGACGTGTTCTGCAAACTCACCTTTTTGTTGCAGCTCCTGGAGATTGTTGGGCATCGGCTTGGACTGCATTCCTGATTCCTTCTTCGCTCAGCTCGTGATCCGATGTAGGCGAGGTGTGGCAGCAACCTGATTGCTGCGAGTGCCGGTTGTGACGCGGCGGTCTCTCTAGAGAGTGAGTGTAGCCCAATCGAATGAGAAGGCAAGGGAAAGGCAAGTTTGTTAGGTGCGAGTCTAGCCGCTGTTGAAGGAGTATGAATCAGTGAGAAGCCGGAGCAGCATCGACGTGAGGGACAGCGCTACGGAGATGCTGAACGAGTTCAGTGGGAGTGACGCGGGTCTTGATGCCGGTGCGCCGGACTTTTACCTCGACGACACCATCCGCGAGACCTTTGTCTCCAACGACGACCTGGAATGGGGCCCCAATGAGGTCAGCATCATTGAATTTGACGCCGGCCCGATCGTCACGGTCATCCCAGAGGACTTCGAAGCCCGCTGCTTGTAGTTCGGCATAAAGGCGAACGGTCATCTCATTGGTTTTGTCCGATTGGCTGACGGGGATCAGGTGAATGTGAAACGGGGCAATCGGGTACG